>NZ_JBFBIV010000094.1:0-31120 GCF_040702025.1 Streptomyces sp. NPDC088194
CCCAAAACCAGCGGGAGTGGGAGGCGCAGTAGCCGTAGCCGGCCCATCCGGCCAGGGCGGAGCGGCGGACGGTGTCACGGGAGCGGCCGCATTCCGCCATGAAATGGCCCCAGCCGACGGTGGTGTGCACCAGGTCGGGGGCCCACGCGGCCCACAGCGCCCGGGCGTCGTAGCCGAGCGCGGCGCCCCAGTCCTGCTGCAGCACGGCCACCGGCATCCGCAGCCGGTTCCCCGCGTCGCGGTCGGCCTGGTCGTGCGTGACGTCGATCCCGGCGGAGGCGCGGTAGTCCGCGACGATCGACGGGATCGCGGCGCGGCAGGCGTCGAGGTACGCGGCGCGCACGTCGGCCGGGATCGCGGCCGGGTCGCCCGTCCAGGCGTCGAGGAAGTGCCCGAAGAACGCGTCCGCCGCACCCGCGATCAACTGCTCGGGTAGGCCCGGAGGTTGCGCCATCAGGTACAGGTGGAAGCCGACCGCGGCCGTGGTGCCGCGCATCGCCGCCCACATGTCGAGCGTCGGCAGCACGTCGAGGCAGGCCAGGTGGGTGACCGCGGACGGGTGGTCGAGACCGGCCCGGAACGCGACCAGCGCGCCCCGGTCGTGCCCCGCCAGCGCGAACCGCTCGTGCCCGAGCGCCCGGGCCAGCGCCACCGTGTCGGCGGCCATCGTGCGCTTGCCGTACGCGGTGCCGTCCGGGTCCGCGGGTTTGTCGCTCGCGCCGTAGCCGCGCAGGTCCGGGCAGATCACGGTGTGGTCCGCCGCGAGGTCGGCGGCGACGTGCCGCCACATCAGGTGGGTCTGCGGGAAGCCGTGCAGCAGCACGAGGGGGCGGCCGGCGCCGCCGACCGCGACGTTCAGGGTGACGCCGTCGGCGACCTTGACGCGCTGCTGCTCGAAGTTCGGGATGCTCGGTGCCATGGTGCGCTGCTCTCGTCTCGTTCCGCGGGTGCGTCTGATATCTCTGACATGTCGAGCCTGCCGCGCCCCGATCAGCAACGAATCAGCGCCGGCGGCGGGGCACCGGCCGGCGGCCACTTCTCCCCATACCTCCTGACCTGGGCGTATATCGGCCGTTTATCCGGTGACGCGTAGCCTGTGACGGTGCCCCCGACCTTGCTCGCCGCGGAGACCGTGCGCCCGACGGAGGCCGCGATCAACGACCAGATCCGGACCCTCATGAACCACCCCGCCAGTGCCGAACGCACCGAGGAGTACGTCCGGCTGCTCACGCTGTGGGCGAGGGCCGGGACCGTGGTGGCGGGGAGGTGCGGGGAACTCGGGGGCCACTAGCGTGGGGGGATGGCGGAGGTGGAGTTCGGGGTGCTCGGGGCCGTCGTGGCGGAGCGGGGCGGGGAGCGGGTCGCGCTGAGGGGACCGCGGCACGCGGCCGTGGTGGGGCGGCTGGTGGTGGCGCGGCGGCGGGTGGTGCCGGTGGGCCGGCTGGTCGAGGACCTGTGGGAGGAGCCGCCCGCGGGGGCGGTGGGCGCCGTGCAGACGTTCGTGGCGGCGCTGCGCAAGGCGCTGGAACCGGACCGCCCGCCCAGAGCCCCGGCGACGCTGCTGGTGACGGAGGGCCCCGGGTACGCGCTGCGCGCGGCGCCGGACGCGGTGGACGCGTGGCGCTTCGAGGCGGCGGTGAGCGCCGCCGCCACGCTGCCGCCCGGGCAGGCGCTGAAGCGGCTGCGCGAAGCGCTGGGCCTGTGGCGCGGCCCGGCCTACGCCGAGTTCGCCGACGCGCGCTGGGCCCGCGCCGAACGCTCCCGGCTGGCCGAACTCCGGCTCCAGGCCGGCGAACGCGCGGCCGAGGCCAGGCTCGCGCTGGGCCTGGCCGCGGAAGCGGTGCCCGACCTGGACGCGCACCTGGCCGAGCACCCGTGGCGTGAGGACGCGTGGCGGCTGCTGGCCCTCGCGCTGTACCGCACCGGCCGCCAGGGCGACGCGCTGGCGGTGCTGCGCAGGGCGCGGGCCCTCCTGGTCGGCCAGTTGGGCGTGGACCCGGGGCCCCGGCTGCGCCGGCTGGAGGCGGAGATCCTGGCCCAGGACCCGCACCTGGACCTGCCGCGGGCGCCGCGCCCGGAACCGTACGACGCCCCGTATCCCGCCCCGGACCCCGATCTGCCCGCCACCGCCGCCGACCGGCTGTGGCGGCAGGCGGCCGCGGCCTACGACCGTACGGTCGGCGGTGGCGCCAGGGCCCGCCTGGAGTCGACCGTCGGCCTGATCCGCAACCTCGCGGTCACCGGGGGCGGCGGCCTCGAAGCGGCCCGGCGGCACCGGCTCGCCGCGATCACCGCGGCGGAGGAACTCGGCGATCCCGAGCTGACCACGCGGGTGATCGGCGGCTACGACGTGCCCGCGATCTGGACCCGCGGCGACGACCCGGAGGCGGCCGAGCGGATCGTGGCCGCGGCGGAGCGCACCCTTGCCGCGCTGCCTGCGAGCGCGCTGCCCGCGGGGCCGCTGCCCGGGGGCGCTTCCGCGGGCGCGGCGGCACCGTACGACGTCGCGCGCTGCCGCCTGCTCGCCACGATCGCGGTCGAGATGCGCGGCACCCGCTCCCCGCGCGGCCCCGAGGCGGCCCGGGAAGCCGAGGAGACCGCGCGCCGGCTGGACGACCCCGCGCTGCTCGCGTACGCGCTCAACGGCGTGTTCATGCAGTCCTGCACCCGCGCCGGCCTCGCGCCGCGCCGCGACGCGGTCGGCGCTGAACTCGTCGCGCTCGCCGCCCGGCACGGCCTGGCCACCTTCGAGGTGCTCGGGCACCTGATCCGGATGCAGGCGCGCGCGGCGCTCGCCGACCTCCCCGCCGCCGACGCGCACGCCGCGGCCGCCGACCGCCTGGCCGAGCGGCACGAACTGCCGCTGGTCGGGGTCTTCACCGAGTGGTACGCCGCGCTGCGGCTCGCCGTCGCCGGGCGGCCGGGGCCGGCCGAGGCCGCCTACCGGGCCGCCGACGCACGGCTCGAGGGCGCGGGCATGCCAGGGGTACGGCGCGGCCTGCTGCCCCTCGCGCTGCTCTGCCTGCCCCTCGCCGAAGGCGCCGGTGCCGGTGCCGGTGCCGGGGCCGTCGCAGCCGCCGCCGAGCAGGCGGAACCCGGCGCGGACTGGGGACCGTACCGGCCCTGGGCCGAGCCCTTCCTGCTGCTTCGCGCCGGCCGCCGCGACGACGCCCGCGACGCGCTGCGCGCGCTCCCCGAGCCGCCCGCCGACCTCACGTACGAGGCGCTGTGCTGCCTCCAGGCCGTTCTCGCCGCGGAGTTGGGCGACCTGCCCGCCCTGCGCCAGGCGCGCGCCCGCCTGCTGCCGGCCGCGGGCGAACTCGCGGGTGCGGGCACGGGCATGTTCACCGCCGGCCCGGTGGCCCGTCATCTGGCCGCGATCGACGCGGTGTCGGACGGTTAGGCCGTGTTGGGGAAGTCCCTCCGCCCTGCCTTGAGCGGGGGAGGCGCCCCCTCCCGTGGCGCCTGGCACTCACGCTTCGTCGTCGGGCTGGTCCGAGGAGGCCCCCTACGAGGACAACCCTCCGCCTTGCGATCGGGGGCACCCTGTCGCGCCGAAGGCTGTGGGGAGCGCCAGACGCCACGGGCCCCGCCCTTCGGGCGGACGGCGCTCCTTCCCCAACACGGCCCAGCTGTATCGATCATGGGCGTTGTCGACACGGGGCCTTGATCATGGCGAGGACCTCCGGTGTGGTGGGGGTGTCCGGGCTCCACACCACGCACGGAGGTCTTCGTGTCCCACCGTCATGCCCCGCTGACTGTTCACGGCGGGCGAATCCTGGTCGAGCGGGTGCTGTCGGGCCGTCCGGCCGCCCGTGTCGCGGCCGAGAGGGGTGCGTCGCGGGCCACCGCCTGCGAGTGGGTGGCCCGTTGGCGGGCCGAGGGCGACGCGGGCCTGGCCGGCCGGTCCAGCCGCCCGCGCAGGACACCGCACCGCGCCCCTGCCGTGGTGGAGGCCCGGGTCTGCGAGCTGCGCCAGGCACGCAAGCTGGGCCCGGCCCGGATCGGCCCGATCCTTGGCCGGCCCGCCTCGACCGTCCACGTGGGCGGCCCGCCGCAGGCGGGGGAACCCGGAGCAGCCGGGCGGGTCGGGGCGCCGCGAGGCGCTTGAAGGACCTGGTGCGCGAGCGGCGGCGGGCCCGGCACGCCCTGCGACTCCGTCTGCGGTGTTGCCGAAACGCCCTCAGGAAACCGCCCTGAGGACCCTTCGGCGCCTTGCATCCGAAGCCCCATGACGCCGCTCGCCGATCCACCGCCTCTCGTGCACCAGGTCGTCACTCGCGGGTGAGCAGCGCCACCGGGGAGGTGCCGAGGAGGTCGGCGAGCGGGACCGCTCCCTCGTGGACGGTGCCGCCGATCCGGTCGTGCCAGCGGCCCGGCGGCAGCGGCAGGACGCTGCCGCGCCACCCGCCGGACTCCTCCAGCCGCCGGGACAGCCGCGTCACCACGGTCAGGGCCGCGCCGCCGCGGACGAAGGCCACGCAGTGCGCCGCGGCCGGGCCGTCGGCGCCCAGCGGGGCGTAGCCGGCCTGCGGGCCGTACCACTCGGGGTGGTCGCGGCGCAGCCGCAGCGCGACGGCGGTCAGCCGCAGCTTCACCTCGTCGGGGCCCTGCGGCTCGGCGCCGTCCAGCACCCGCTCCAGGGCGCGGTCGACGCCGGTCCGCACCGTGCCGGGCTCGGCCTCGCCCAGCGGGCCGCGGTTGTCGGGGTCGACGAGCGTGTACACGGGGAACTCGGTGCCCTGGTAGAGGTCGGGCACGCCGGGCATGGTCAGGTGCAGCAGGGCCGCGCCGAGCGAGTTCGCGGTGGCGTACGGCTCCAGGCCCGCGGTGAACGTGCCCACGTCGTCAAGCCGCGCCCCGCACGGGCCCTCGCGGGTGAAGTCGGCGACCGCCGTCTCGTAGTCCCCGTCCTGCTCGGTCCAGGTGGTGCGCAGGCCCGCCTCGCGTACGGACTTCAGGGCGGCGGGCACCAGCCGGTCGGGGTCGCCGGAGCCGAGGCCGAGCGCGGTCTGGTAGACCGTGTACTCGGTGTGCCGGTCGGGCGCGGCGGCACCGCTTCGCCCGCCGCGGCTCGATCCCGCGGTCAGCCACTCCCGCCAGGCGTCCGGGCACTCGGACAGCACCGCCAGCCGCAGCCGCAGATCGGCGCCGTGCTTGGTGTCGTGGGTGGACAGCACTGTGCCGGTGGCGGGCAGGGTGCGCCGCCTCTGCTCGCAGTAGGCGTGGAACTGCTCGGGGGAGACGGCCGGCGACCCGGGATCGCGGCCGACCTCGCACAGCGGCAGCAGCGGGCCGTACCGGTAGAACGCGGCGTCCTCGACGGACTTGGCGTGCAGCGCGGAGGCGACCTGCGGGAAGCGGACGACGAAGTCGTCGGCGTCCGGGCCGGGGGCGCAGCCGGCCGCGTCGAGCCGGCCGAGCGCGAGGTCGCGGAGCATGCCGAGCGCGGGGGCCAGGCGCCGTCCGCAGTCGCCGATCGCCCGCTTCGCGGCATGGGTGAGCATGATGACGTCGGCGTCCGCGGGCTCGGCGCCGGGCCGGACGTAGGAGCGGTAGACCGGGATGCGCACCAGCAGTTCGCGCAGCGCGTCCGCCAGGACCTCCTGCGCGTAGGGCGGCGCGTAAGGGTCGACCTCCTGGTGGTCGGTCCTGACGTAAGGGGTGTTGTCCTGGTGGGCGGGGCTTACCTCCGCGGCGGAGCCCGCCATCTGGTGCGCCCGCTGGGCCCGGTCCGCGCCGCGCACCAGCCGCGCGACCTCCGCGGCCAGGTCCCGGCCCACCACCCGGTACGCGGCCCGCCGTACCGTCGGCTGCCAGCGCCCCCCCGCGTCGTCCGACACCCCGGTGAACTCGCGGTAGAAGTCGGCCACTTGGGCTGCCCCGCGCGGATCGGTGAACAGCCCGTCGATCCGGTCGAGCGCGTCGTATCCGGTGGTGCCCGCGCACCGCCAGTCCGCCGGCAGCTGCTCCCGGCGCTGGAGGATCTTCTCCACCACCGTCCAGCGGCCCCCGCTCGCCCGCGCCAACTGCTCCAGATAGCCCGCCGGGTCGGCGAGCCCGTCCGGATGGTCGATCCGCAGCCCCTCGGCGACGCCCTCCCGCAGCAGCCGCAGCACCGTCGCGTGGGTCGCCTCGAACACCTCCGGCCGCTCCACGCGGACCGCGATCAGGTCGGAGATGGTGAAGAAGCGGCGGTAGTTCAGCTCGGTGCGCGCCGCCCGCCAGTACGCCAGTTCGTAGTGCTGCGCGGCCACCAGCTCCGGCAGCGGCAGCTCCTCGGTGCCGGCCCGCAGCGGGAAGCGGTGCTCGTAGTACGCCAGCACCTTGCCGCCCCCGGAACCCGCCCCTGCCGCCGCTCCCGTGCCCGCCTGGGCCCCTCCCGCGCCCTCCTCCGCCCGCTCGGCGCGCTTGTCGGCCACCACCGCCAGCTCGCCCAGCACGTCCGGCAGGGGCTCGCCCAGCACCGGCAGCAGCACCCGCCCGCCGCGCTCCGCCCAGTCGATGTCGAACCAGTCGGCGTACCGCGAGCCGGGGCCGTCCCGCAGCACCTCCCACAGCGGACCGTTGAGGTGCTCCGGCGCCGGCACCGCCATGTGGTTCGGCACCACGTCCAGCACCAGGCCCATGCCGTGCGCCCGGGCCCGCGCGGACAGCTCCCGCAGCCCCTGCTCGCCGCCCAGCTCCGCGCGCACCCGGGTGTGGTCCACCACGTCGTACCCGTGCGTCGAGCCGGGCACCGCCTCCAGGACCGGCGACAGGTGCAGATGGGTGACGCCGAGCGCGGCCAGGTACGGGACCCGGGCGGCCGCGTCGGCGAAGGTGAACCGGGGCTGCAGCTGTATCCGGTAGGTCGAGGCGGGCGCCACAGGAGGCGCCGGGAAAGCCGTCATGAGGTCTTCTCTACCCCGGATCGGCCGAACAGGCGCGCCAGACCGGCCCGAACCGGCCCGCGCCACCCGACGCGGCCCGCCCGCCCCTGCGCGCCACCCGAGCCGGGCCGCCCGCTGTCACCCGGGCGGCCGCCGCATGTCACCCGTACGGGTCAGCGCCGGTCAGTCCGGGGGCCGCTGGAGCACCACGATGCTGCGGTCGGCCAGCAGCAGGGAGTCCCCGCCCCTGACCTTCTCACCGCCGCCCGGCGGCACCCCGTCCGGCCGCTCGGTGTCGATCACGAGCTGCCACTCCTTGCCGTGGTTGACCGGCAGCACGAACTCCAGGGCGCGCGGCGCCGCGTTGAACAGCAGCAGGAACGAGTCGTCGGTGACCGGCTCCCCGCGCGGGCCCGGCTCGGAGATCGCGTTGCCGTTCAGGAACACCACCAGCGACCTGGCGTGCGCGGCCTGCCAGTCCCGCTGCGTCATCTCCCGCCCGTCGGGGGTGAACCAGGCGATGTCCGACAGCTCGTCGTGGGTGCCCTGCACCGGCCGGCCGTGGAAGAAGCGGCGGCGCCGGAAGACCGCGTGGTCGCGGCGCAGCCACACCATCGTCTTGACGAACTCGTGCAGCTTCAGCGCCTCGTCGTCGGCCTCGCTGCTGCCGGGCTTGCCGGGCCAGCCGATCCAGGCCAGTTCGTTGTCCTGGCAGTAGACGTTGTTGTTGCCGCGCTGGGTGCGGCCGAACTCGTCGCCGTGGCTGAGCATCGGCACGCCCTGCGAGAGCATCAGGGTGGCGATGAAGTTCCGCATCTGGCGCAGCCGCAGCGCCTGCACCGCCCGGTCCTCGGTCGGCCCCTCGGCGCCGCAGTTCCACGACCGGTTGAAGCTCTCGCCGTCCCGGTTGCCCTCGCCGTTGGCGTCGTTGCGCTTGTCGTTGTACGACACCAGGTCGCGCAGGGTGAAGCCGTCGTGGCAGGTGACGAAGTTGATCGAGGCGAGCGGGCGGCGGCCGTCGTCCTGGTAGAGGTCGGAGGAGCCGGTCAGCCGCGAGCCGAACTCCGCCAGCGTGGCGCTCTCGCCGCGCCACAGGTCGCGCACCGTGTCACGGAACTTGCCGTTCCACTCCGTCCACAGCGGCGGGAAGTTGCCGACCTGGTAGCCGCCCTCGCCGACGTCCCACGGCTCGGCGATCAGCTTCACCTGGGAGACCACCGGGTCCTGCTGCACCAGGTCGAAGAAGGACGACAGCCGGTCCACCTCGTGGAACTGCCGGGCCAGCGTGGCCGCCAGGTCGAACCGGAACCCGTCGACGTGCATCTCGGTCACCCAGTAGCGCAGGCTGTCCATGATCAGCTGGAGCACGTGCGGGCTGCGCATCAGCAGGCTGTTGCCGGTGCCGGTGGTGTCCGTGTAGTAGCGCTTGTCGCCGCCGAGCCGGTAGTACGACGCGTTGTCCAGGCCGCGCAGCGACAGCGTGGGGCCCAGGTGGCTGCCCTCGGCGGTGTGGTTGTAGACCACGTCGAGGATCACCTCGATGCCCGCCCGGTGCAGCGCGCGCACCGCGGTCTTGAACTCCAGCACCTGCTGGCCGCGGTCGCCCAGCGAGGAGTAGCCGTTGTGCGGGGCGAAGAAGCCGATGGTGTTGTAGCCCCAGTAGTTGGCCAGCCCGGCGTCGGCCAGCCGGTGGTCCTGGATGAACTGGTGCACCGGCATCAGTTCGAGGGTGGTGACGCCGAGTTCGACGAGATGGCTGATCACCGACGGGTGCGCCAGCGCCGCGTAGGTGCCGCGGATCTCCTCCGGCAGCCCCGGGTGGGTCATCGTCAGGCCCTTGACGTGCGCCTCGTAGATGACCGTCTTGTGGTAGTCGATGCGCGGCGGGCGGTCCTCGGCCCAGTCGAAGTACGGATTGACCACCACCGACGACATCGTGTGCGGGGCGGAGTCCAGGTCGTTGCGGGAGTCGGGCTGCCCGAAGCGGTAGCCGTAGACCGCCTCGTCCCAGTCGATGCCGCCGCTCACCGCCTTGGCGTACGGGTCCAGCAGCAGCTTCGCGGAGTTGCAGCGGTGCCCGCGGGCCGGGTCGTACGGCCCGTGCACCCGGAAGCCGTACCGCTGGCCGGGCATCACCCCGGGCAGGTAGGCGTGCCGGACGAAGGCGTCCGCCTCCCGCAGTTCCACCGCCGTCTCGGAGCCGTCGTCCTGCAGGAGACACAGCTCGATCCGCGAGGCCACCTCGGAGAAGACGGCGAAGTTGGTGCCCGCGCCGTCGAAGGTGGCACCGAGCGGGTACGACTGACCCGGCCAGACTTGCATGTGAGGACTCTTCCGCTCCGGGGACCGGCCGCGCGGCGGGTTGCCGCACGACCGGCAGTGACGTTGCGACAGCATCCTCCCATCCCGCTCCCTCCCGAGGGTGACACTGCGGCAACGGCCTGCGACGGAACGGCTGATGGGGTTGTCTGCTAGTAGTCAAGTAGGGTCGTTCCGGCTGCGACACCCCCCGCACCGCAGTACCCTTCCTTGATCGTGGACGGGGGTGGGAGGCGGTGACGTGGTGACGTCCGGAGGTCTGATGCTCCCGGGTGGCGGTGAGCAGGGTGACCGGCACGTCACGGGGGATGCCCCGGACGACGGGGTGCCCACGCTGCCAGGCGTGGTCTCCGTCGCCGCGCCGCTGGAGATCGGCGCGGAACTGGACTGGGGCGCCGACGCGTGGGCCGAGGTGCGTACCCGCGCCCGCCGGGCCGGCCGGGCCTACGTGTGGCTCAACCTCGTCGAGCAGCGGCTGCGGGCCGTGGTCAACGCGGTGCTGCGGCCGATCTACGAGCCGGTGCACGGCGAGGAGTGGGTGGTCGCCGCCGCGGGACCGGCCGGCCACGAGTGGGTGCAGCGGGCCGTCGCGGTCCGCGAGGTCAGCCGCCGCAAGGGCTTCCTGCTCGACCCCGCCGACGACAACGTCCTCAGCTTCCTGACGCTGCCCCAGCTCCGCGAGCTGGTGGTGCAGCACTGGCCGTGCTTCGAGCCGTACTTCGACGACCGGCGCGAGCTCGAACTCGCCCTGGACGAGCTGGAAGTGGCCCGGCACGTGGTCTCCCGCAACCGGGCGCTGTCGCGCACCGTGCTGGACCAGGTCGAGCGCTCCTCCGCGCGGCTGCTGGAGCTGCTGGGCTCGGGACCCTCGCGTACGGCCAAGCAGCGGCTGCCGGTGGACGCGGTGGAGGAGCTGGTCGCCGACCGCTACTCCGACGTGGTCGGCGTCTACCCCGACCGGGTACGGCTCCAGCGCCAACTGCCGGTCGAGGACCTCTTCGCCGGAGCCAGACGGCTGGACGCGGTCGGCATCGGCCTGAACCTGCTGGTGCAGAACTACTCCGGGCGGCGGCTGGTCCGGCTCGCGGAGTCCGGCTGCCGGGTGCGGCTGCTCTTCCTCAACCCGGCCAGCAGCGCGGTGCGCCGCCGCGAGCGCGAACTCGGCCTCGGGCGCGGCGAGCTGAGCCGGTCGGTGGAGATGAACATCCTGCACATGCGGCGGGTCCGCGCCCGGGTGCGCGACCAGGGCGCGTTCGAGATCCAGGTGTTCGACGAGACACCGCGCTTCACCGCGTACCTCGTGGACGGGGACAGCACCGACGGCCTCGCGGTGGTGCAGACCTACCTGCGGCGGGCCCGCGGTATGGAGGTGCCGGTGCTGGTGCTGCGCGGCGGCACCCGGCGGGTGGTCAACGACGACAAGCCGGCCGAGGGCGGCCTGTTCGACGTCTACCGCGAGGAGTTCGAGGGCATCTGGACCGACTCCCGTCCGGTGTCCTGACCCGCCGGCGAAGGACCGGCCCTACCACGCCGCGGGCGCCGGAACGGTGCTGCCCGGCTGCCGGGAGTGTCAGTGGGTCAGGCGATGATGGCAGGGCACACGGGGGAGAACGGCTGGAAGGACACGCCATGGCATGGCACGAGGATCTGCTGGTCGGCTTCGACCTGGAGACCACGGGGACCGATCCGCGGCAGGCCCGCATCGTGACCGCGGCGGTCACCGAGGTCAAGGCGGGGGAGCCGGTGCGGCGCCGCAGTTGGCTCGCCGACCCGGGCGTGCCGATCCCGGCGGAGACCACCGCCATACACGGCGTCAGCACCGAGCGGGCGACCGCGCACGGGCGGCCCGCACCCGAGGTGGTCGCCGAGGTCGCGGACGCGCTGCGCGGCTACTGGGCGGCCCGGGTGCCCGTCGTCGTCTACAACGCGCCCTTCGATCTCACCCTTCTGGACGAGGAGTTGGCGCGGTACGCACTGCCGAGGCTCGCCTCCGGCGAGGGGACCGCGGGGCCGGTGATCGACCCGCTCGTCATCGACCGCGCGCTCGACCGCTACCGGCGCGGCAAGCGCACGCTGGAGGCCGCGTGCGCGGTGTACGGCGTGGTGCTCGACGGCGCCCACGAGGCGGGCGCCGACGCCCTCGCGGCGGTCCGGGTGGCCCGGGCGGTCGCGCTGAGGTTCGCCGAGGCGGGCGAGGCCGATCTGTGGGACCTCCAGGAGCGCCAACGGCTCTGGTACGCCGCGTGGGCCGAGGACTTCCAGGGATGGCTTCGCCGCAAGGACGCCGCCGCTGTGGTGGACCCGCACTGGCCCCTCCGCCCGGCCCACCCGGTCCACGGGTGACGGCTCCGCCGTGAGCGCGTGAAGTTCTCGGCGTACGGAGTTCAGGGTGCCCCCGCACCCCCGGCCTGCCCGGCCACGTGAGTGCCGGACCTTGCGGCCGGCCGCAACGCACCGTCAGACCGCAGCGGACCGCACGGGGCCGCCACGTTGTCCGGTCGCCGCGCTAGAAGGAATACCACCGTACGGACGGGTCCTCCGCGCGGAGCGAGGCCACGCGCCGGCGGAACTCCGTGCGGGCCGCGGGGTTTGCCGGGGCGTGCTGGGCGACCCAGGCGCACCCCGCGGTCTCCCGGGCGCCGCGCAGCGCCTCGTAGCCGTCCCAGGTGGTGACGTCCCAGCCGTAGGCGGCGGTGAAGGCGTCGTAGTCCGCGGCGGGCACCCCGTAGCGGTCGCGGCTGAGCGCCTGGACCACCAGGTCATGCTCGCGCAGGTCGGAGGAGAAGGTCTCCAGGTCGACCAGGACGGGCCCGTCCGGCCCGATATGCACATTGCGGGGGAGCGCGTCGCCGTGGATCGGGCCGCGCGGCAGGCGCGGCACGAGGTCGGCCGCGGCCTGCGCGAAAGCGTCCCTGCGGCGGCGCAGATACGCCGTGTCGGCCGGGTCCACCGCGTCGCCGGCCGCCCGCAGCCACCGCTCCACCCCGGCCAGCAGATCCCGCGGCGGCAACCCGAAGTCCGGTTCCGGCAGGGCGTGGACGAGCCGCAGCAGCGGTGCCACGTCGACGGTCGCGGCGGGCCGCAGGGACTCCGGCAGCCGCTGCCAGTACGTGATCGGGTGCCCCTCCACCAGCCGCACCTCGGACTCGGCGGAGCGCACCGCGGGCACGTCGTGCTTGGCGAGCCAATCCGCGGTGCGCACCTCGCGTTTGGCCCGGTCCAGCAGATCGGCGCCGCGCCCCACCTTGATCACCAGCCGCCCGGCGGCGAAGACCGCGTTCTCCCCGAAGGAGAGCAGGTCGGCCTCCCGGTGCCCGGCAGCGTCCAGCACCGCCCGCGCCCGGTCCTGCGTGAACACCGCGTCCGCCATGCCCAGCCTCTCGCTTCTCTGCCCATGCGGCCCACCCGCACCGCCCGTTCGCATATGCCGGAGGAATCGGCCATGCGGCGGGGCAACGGCAAGTCTCGCACCCGCACTCGGTGGATTCGCTGCGGATTTCCGGGAAGTCCGCCGAAACCTGCCGCGAATACGTACCCGTAGTACCGATGAGTTACGACCCCGGCACTGGTCGTATCACGTGCAGGCCCGTTCGGGTGACCGAAACGGGACAGGAAACGGGATGCGGGACGCGAAAACCGAGGAGGGGCGATGGCGGTGGTGTCCCTGGACGTGTCCGGCCTCGCCGCCGACCGGGCCACGCTGTCCGCGCTGGCCCACGTCGCGCTGGCCGCTCGCCGGGCCGGCCACCGGGTGCGGCTGCGCGGCGCCTCGGCCCCGCTACGTGGGCTGCTCGAACTCGCCGGGCTCGCCGGGCAGTTCGAGTGGGAGCCCGAAGAGCGGGAAGAGCCGTTCGGTGTCCAGGAACGAGTTGAGCCCGGTGACGCGCCCGTCTGAGATGTCGAGCACCTGGAGCGCCCACGCGCGGTGGCCGTGCCCGGACGGGTCGCGGCGGTACTGGCCGAAACCGGGTGCGCCGTTCGCCGCGACCGGCAGCAGCCGGGAGCCCTCGCATTCACGGCCGGTGCCGGCGAGCCACGCGCGTATCTCCCCGGTCCCCCGCAGCCACAGCGGGTACGGCGGCATGGTCATGGTGGCGTCCTCGTGCAGCAGGCTGGTGAGGGCGTCGAGGTCGTACCGCTCGAAGGCGTCGACATAGCGGTCCAGCAGGGCCTGCCGCTCCTTGTCCATGGCGGCCGTCGCCGGGGCGCTCTGGGCGCCCTGGGAGCCCTCGGGCGCGGCCGGGCGGGTGTCGGAGAGCCCGGCGTCCGCCAGGGTGGCGCGGGCGCGCTGCAGGGCGCTGTTGACCGACGCGACGGTGGTGCCGAGGAGTTCGGCGGTCTCGCTCGCCTTCCAGGCCAGCACCTCGCGCAGGATCAGCACGGCCCGCTGCCGCGGCGGCAGGTGCTGGAGGGCGGCCACGAAGGCCAGCCGGATGCTCTCGCGGGAGACCACCACGTCGGCCGGGTCGCCCGCCGACGGCAGTGCCCGCAGGTCCGGCACGGGCTCCACCCAGTCCGTCTCGGGGGTGCGGTCCGGCAGCGCCGCGTCGGCCCGCGAGGCCGGCGACAGGTCCATCGGCCGGGCCCGGCGCTTGCCCGCCTTCAGGCTGTCCAGGCAGACGTTGGTCGCGATGCGGTACAGCCACGAGCGCAGGCTCGCGCGGCCCTCGAAGCCGTCGGCGCCCCGCCAGGCCCGCACCATGGTCTCCTGCACCGCGTCCTCGGCCTCGAAGGCGGAGCCGAGCATGCGATAGCAGTACCCGGTCAACTCGGCCCGGTGCGCCTCCAGGCGCTCCTCGATCCCACCGCCGGACCGGGTCGACCCGGCCGTCGCGGCCCTGCTCGCGCTCTGCCGTACGCTCATGGGCCCACCGTACCCGCGGGCACCGACAGTGCCCCCGAGCCGACGCGGCGCGGGGGCACTGTGGGTCTGTCGGTGCTGGTCAGACGCGGTCCGGGACCGGCAGGGGCGGCCGGCTCTCGGCGACCGGCGGCAGCGGCAGCACCGACTCGTCGTGGGTCAGGTCGGGCATCCGCCGCATCCACCGCGGCAGGTACCAGTTCCGCTCGCCGAGCAGCGTCATCACCGCCGGCAGCAGCACCCCGCGGATCACGGTGGCGTCGATCAGCACCGCGAAGGCCAGGCCGACACCCATCTGCTTCATGCTCTGCATCGACAGCGTCCCGAAGATCGCGAAGACCGCGACCATGATGACGGCGGCGCTGGTGACCACGCCCGCGGTGGTGGTGATGCCGTGCTCGATCGCGGCCTTGGTGGTCAGGCCGCGCATCCGCGCCTCGCGGATTCGGGAGACCACGAACACGTGGTAGTCCATGCTCAGCCCGAAGAGGATCACGAAGAGGAACAGCGGCAGCCAGGCCACCACGGCGCCGCTGCTGTGCGCGCCGACCAGCGAGGCGCCGACGCCGTGCTGGAAGACCAGGCTCAGCACCCCGTAGGCCGCGCCCACCGACAGCAGGTTCAGCGCGATCGAGGTCAGCGCGATGGTCAGGGACCGGAAGGAGAGCAGCATCAGCAGGAAGGCGAAGACGATCACGAACGCGAACACCGGCGGCACGCTGCTGGTGATCTTGTGGGTGAAGTCCATCGACGAGGCGGTGTCACCGGTGATCGGCGCCTGGACCCCGTCGAGCTTGCCGAGCGTGTCGGGCCGCACGTGGTCGCGCAGCAGCCGCACGTCGGCCTCGGCCTTGGACCGGTCGCTGCCGCCGGCCAGCGGCACGTCGATCCGCGCGACGTTCTGCGGGCCGTGCACGGTGACGGTGACCGGGCCGGTGCTGGCGCCCGAACTGACCGCCTCGGCGCGGAAGTCGGCGATGGCCTTCTTGACCTGCGGCGAGTTGATCGCGTCGGCCTTGACCACCACGTGCGCCGGGTCGGGACCGCCGGGGAAGGCGGTGTTGATGTGCTCGTAGGTCTTGATGATCGGCAGGCTGTCGCCCAGTTCCTGCGACGTGGACAGGTTCGCGGTGTGCATCGAGAACGCCGGGATCGCGAGGGCCACCAGGGCGCCGCCGGCGATCAGGGTCGCGGCCTTCGGGTTGCGCAGCACCGGCCGCAGCACGGTCCGCCAGAAGCGGCTGCCGTTGTTCGCCGCCGGGGCGTGGCCGCGGCCGTGGCCACGGGACTTGCGGCCGATGAACGGGATGCGGCCCTTCTCGACCCGCTGGCCGAGCAGCGACAGCAGCGCGGGCAGCACCGTCACCGAGCCGAACATCGCGATCGCCACCACGATCATCGTGGCCATGCCCATCGCCTTGAAGTCGCCGATGCCGGTGAAGAGCATCCCGGCCATCGCCACGATCACGGTGAACCCGGAGATCAGGATGGCCCGGCCGGAGGTGGCCGCGGCGATCCGCAGCGCGGTCTCGGCGTCGTGGCCCGCGGCGCGCTCCTCGCGCTCCCGGCGCAGGTAGAACAGGCAGTAGTCGACGCCGACCGCCAGGCCCACCAGCAGCATCACCGAGTTGGCGGTGTCGCTCATCGGGATGGCGTGGCTGACCAGGGCGACCACCCCGCCCGCGCCGAGGAACGCGGTCATCGCCAGCGCGACCGGCAGCAGCGCGGCGACCAGCGCGCCGAACGCGATCAGCAGGATGGCCAGCGCGACCGGCACCGCGGAGTACTCCGCGGTCTTGAAGTCGCTGCCGAAGGCGTTGTCGACCGCGTGCTCGCCGCTGGCGTCGCCGAACTCCTCTATCCGCAGGTCCTTGTGGGCGCTCTGGGTCTTGGCGACCGCGTCGAGCACCGGCTGCACATGGTCGGGGGCGTCGTCGGCGGACCCGCGCATGTCGAAGCGGACCAGCGCGGAGTGGTGGTCCTTGGAGATGGCCTGGGTGTCGTACGGCGAGGTGATCGCCGTCGCGAGGCCGGTGGAGCGCACCGCGCCCATCACGTCGTCGACCGCGGTGCGGACCGCCGGGTCGGTGACGCTGCCGTGCGCGGTCTGCACCAGCACCATCTCGGACGCCTTGTCCTTCAGCCCGGCGTCGTCGGTGATGGTCGCGGCCTGGTTGACCTCGCCGGCCATCGACCGGTTCTCGTCGATGTCGGAGCGGCCCACGGACTGGCCGATCACCATGACCGCGATGACGAAGAGCAGCCAACCGCCGACCGCCGCCCAGCGGTGCCGGGCGCTCCAGCCGCCCATGGCCGCCGCGATGCCCATTCTGCTGCCGTGTGCGCGAGCGCGACTCACGGTGTCCCCCTTGAAGGATCGTCCTGGGTGGCGGCCTGTGACCTGCCGCTCTTTCCACCCATGACGCTACGAGTCCAGGGGGCGCCGACCCATCCGGCCAACTGGTGACTTCAGGTGAGGCGTTCTCCCTCTCAGGGGTGGGGAAAGCCCCCCTTCGACCGGAAGGGTAAGCCCTGATCATCTTGGCGGCTGCCCCTTACACGTAATGGCTGAGGGGGCGGGCCGGTGCGAAGGCGTGATCGCAGGTCGGCGCGGGGGCGCGGGCGGGTCAGGCGAGGGCGAGACGGCCGAGGGGGAGCGCGGTAGGGGCCCCGAGGCGGGCCTCGTCGTACCGGCGCAGCAGCAGCTCGGCCACCTCGGGTGCCGGGCCGAGGACGTCGGCGAGCACGTCCGCGCCCGCCTCCCGCGCGCCCCGGGCGATCCGGTCCGGCAGGAACCCGGGCGCGAGCACGTACGGTGCCACCGCGATCCGGCGCACCCCTTCCGCGCGCAGCGCGCGCACCGCGTCCTCGGTGCGCGGCAGGGAAGCGGAGGCGAACGCGGGCCGCACGGCGCACCAACCGGTACGCCGCCACTCCCGCGCGATTGCTGCGATCACCGCGCTCGCCTCCGGGTCGGTGGAGCCGGCCGACGCCAGGACGACGCCGGTCCCGGCCCGGTCACGGGCCCGCACCCCGGCCGCCCGCAGCCGCCGCTCCAGGGCGGCGGTCAGCAGCGGCGAGGGGCCGAGCACGGCCGCGGTGCGCAGCCGCAGACCCGGCAGTTCGGCCGCCGACTCGGCCAGCACCGCCGGGATGTCGGTCTTGGCGTGGAACGCCCGGGTCAGCAGCAGAGGCAGCGCCACCGCGTCGGACACGCCGTCGGCCGCCAGCCGCCGTACGGCGTCCGGCACCGACGGCGCGTCGAAGTCGAGGAACGCGGTGTCCACCCGCAGCCCCGGCCGGGCCGCCGCCACCCGCGCGGTCAGCGCCCGTACGGTCGCGGCGTGCCGCGGGTCGCGCGAGCCGTGCGCGATCACCAGCAGCGCGGGCGGGTCCGTACGGGGCGGGCGCACGGCTACTGGGCCCTCGCGGTCAGGCCGCGGCTGCGCAGCACCCAGCGCTCCAGCGGGCTGAAGACGATCAGGTCGATCGCTATGCCCACCACGAGGATCAGCAGGATGCCGAGGAAGACGCCGGCCATGTCGGACGCCTCGCGCATGTTCTCCAGGTAGCGGCCCAGCCCCACGCCCAGATCGGGCGAGGAGGCGATCAGCTCGGCGGCCATCAGGGAGCGCCAGGAGAACGCCCAGCCCTGCTTCAGCCCGGCCACGTAGCCCGGCAGGGACGCGGGCAGCAGGATGAACCAGGCGCCGCGCAGCCCGGTCGCGCCGATGGTGCGGCCCGCCCGCAGGTACAGCGGTGGGACCTGGTCGATGCCGGCCACCAGGCCGTTGGCGATCGAGGGGACCGCGCCGAGCAGGATCACCGCGTACATCGCCGAGTCGCTCAGGCCCAGCCAGATCACCGCGGCCGGCACCCACGCCACCGACGGCAGCGACTGGAGCCCGGACAGGATCGGCCCGATGGCGGCCCGGACGAAGGGCACCCGGGCGACCAGCAGACCCAGCGGGGTGCCGATCACCAGCGCGGCGAGGAAGCCGAGCAGGCCGCGCTCCACGCTGGTCCAGATGATCGAGAACAGGTCGCCGGCGTTCCACCGGTCCACCAGCTCCTGCCACACCGCGTGCGGGCTGGGCAGCTTCGTCGGGTCGGCGACCTTGCCCCACACGCACAGCTGCCACACCACCAGCACGAGCACGACCGCGCTGAGCGGCGGCAGCACCTTCTTCAGCAGCACCTGCCCGACCGGGGTGCGGCCGACGGAGACGGTCTCCAGCGCGTCCAGGCCGGCCTCCAGGCCGGACAGGTCGCGCGCCGACCGCTCGGCGCGCGCCTCGTCGTCCGCCCGCTCGTTCCCGTCGAGCGGCGCGGTGTCCTTCGCTCCGGTGTCAGTGCTGGCCATGGCGGCGGATCTCCCCCCGGAGTTCTTCGGTGATCTCGATGGACAGGTCGGCCACGCCCGCGTCCTCGATACGGCGCGGTTGCGGGATGTCGATGGTCCACTCCCGGTTGATCCGGCCGGGCCGGGAGGACAGCAGCACGACCCGCTGGGCGAGCCGGACCGCCTCGCGCACGTTGTGCGTCACGAACAGCACCGACAGGTCGGTCTCGGACCAGATCCGGGTCAGCTCGTCGTGCAGCACGTCCCGGGTGATCGCGTCGAGCGCTGCGAACGGCTCGTCCATCAGCAGCAGTTGGCTGTCCTGGGCGAGCGCCCGGGCCAGCGCCACCCGCTGCCGCATCCCGCCGGACAGCTCGTGCACCCGCTTGCCGTACGCGTCGCCGAGCCGGACCAGGGACAGCAGCCGTTCGGCCTCGGCCCTGCGCTCCTCGCGCGGCACCCCGCGCAGCCGCAGCGCCAGTTCGATGTTCTTGCCCGCGGTCAGCCACGGGAACAGCGCGTGCTCCTGGAACATCAGCGCGGGCCGCCCGCCGGGCGCGTCGATCGCGCCGGCCGAGGGCTTGTCCAGCCCGGCCACCAGGTTCAGCAGGGTGGACTTGCCGCACCCCGAGGCACCCAGCAGGCAGACGAACTCACCCGGCGCCACGTCGAGCGTGATGTCGTCCAGCACGAGCTGCTGGGCGCCGGGCCTGCCGAACGCCTTCGAAACATGGTCGATGCGCGCGGCGTACCCGGCGGGTCCCGCCGGCGGTGCCGCGGGGCCGGTGAGGGTGTCGGCCATGGTGGTCACCTCCTGGGGTCCTCGGTTGCGCATGGGATGGGGTCGGTCGGGTGCGGCGGAGTGCGGTGCCGCGGTACGGCTTCGCGGTGGGGCCGCGAGGCCGCGGTGCTGAGCTGTGCTGACGCCTGCTGAGGTGCGCTGACCTGCCGCGCGGCCGGGCCGTCCGGGCCGTCGGGCCCGGCCGCGCGGAGCGGGGGGGGGCTACTGCGTGCCGAGCCCGGCGGCGCTCACCGTCGGCTTGCCCTGCTCCTTGAGGACCTTGTTGAGCAGCGTGAGGTCGTAGATCCCGTCCAGCTTCGGCGCCTTGAGCAGGCCCGCCGACACCGCGTGCTCCGCCTCGGCCTTGGCGGTGTCCGCCAGCGGGTCGTCGAGCACCTGGATGGACTTCCACGCCGGGTCGAGCTGGCTGGCCGGCAGCGACTTCTGGGTCAGCGCCTTGATCTGGGTGTTCGCGTCCGCCTTCGCCTTGTCGGGGTTGGCGTTGATCCACGCGTTGGTCTTCACCGAGCCGCGCAGCACCGCCTCGACGACGTCGGGGTGCGCCTTGAGGAACTTCTGCGACACGATCACGTTGGTGATCACGAACTGCTTGTTCGGCCACAGCGTGCTCTCGTCGAGCAGCACCTTCGCGCCCTCGTCCACCAGCTTCGACGCGGTGGGCTCCGGCACCCACGCGCCGTCGATGGAACCGCTCGCGTACGCCTGCGGGGCCAGCGAGTTGTCGGTGCGGACCACCGACACGTCGCCCTTGCCGCTCTGCGCGTCGACCTTCCAGCCCTTGGACCTGATGAAGTTCAGCAGCGCCACGTCCTGGGTGTTGCCCAGCTGCGGGGTGGCGATCTTCTTGCCCTTGAGATCCGCGATGGTCTTGATCTTCTTCGGGTTGACCACCAGCTTGACGCCGCCCGAGGCCGACCCGGAGATGATCTTCAGGTCGGAGCCCTTGGACTGGGTGTAGCCGTTGATGGACGGCGAGGGGCCGATCCAGCCGATGTCGATCGAGCCGGCGTTGAGCGCCTCGATCTCCGCGGGGCCCGCGTTGAAGGTGGACTGCTTGATCTTGGTGCTGCCCAACTCCTGCTGGAAGAAGCCCTCTTTCAGGCCGACCAGGGCGGTGGCGTGGGTGAGGTTCGGGAAGTAGCCGATCTTCACCTCGTCGGTGGAGAGCTTCTTCGCGCTCGCGCTGCCGCCGGCGGCGGCCGGTGCGGTGGTGGCGTCGTCGTCCGACTTGCTGGAGCCGTAGCCGCAGGCGGAAAGAGCGCCGAAGAGGATCGGCAGCGCGGCGGCCGTGGCGACGAGTCTGCGGCGGCGGGAGGCGCGTGGGGCGGATATGCGGGGCAGGGCAGACACGGGTGTGTCCCTTCGTAAGGCCCGGCGTGTCGCGCCCGATGGGGCTAGGGCGCGGCCGGAGTGGCGTCAGGTCCTCGGAAGCGGTGCCGCGGCAGGGCGTGCCGGGCACGGCGGGTGCGTCTCGGGTACGGCGGACGGAGCGGGTACGCGGCGCACCCGGCAGGAGCGCGGTGTGCGCGGCGTACGGCGGTGGCCGCGGCGGTGGTGCGGGCCGCGGCCGGGCGGGTCAGCCCGCACATCGTGCGACCCCGCCCGTCCCGGCGCCGAGCCGGCCGCTGCCGACCCGCCCGCCTTCCTTCGCGAAGCCCGAGAAGGCTTCCTGAGCCAGATCCGACACCGTCAGAAGTCCCATCCGTCGTCGTCGGCGGCCGGGGCCTGGGGGCGGGCGGCGAACGGCTCGCCCGCCATGCCGGCCGTCAGCGTGGCGCCGTCGGCGGGGTCGATGAGCAGGAACGACCCGGTCAGCCGCGACTCGGCGTAGGCGTCCACCGGCAGCGGCTCCGCGGTGCGCAGCACCACCGCGCCGATGTCGTTGACCTCCAGCGCCGCCGGGTTCTCCTCGTGGGCGAGGCCGTGCGACAGGTCGATCCGGTACGGCAGTTCCTTCACGATCGCCTTCACCGTGCGGGTGGCGTGCTTGAGCAGCACCCGCTCGCCGACCCGCAGCGGCCGCTCGTGCAGGTGGCACGCGGTGGCGGTGATGTCCTGGGTGACGGCCGGCGCGTGGGCGGTCGGCGCGATCAGATCGCCGCGGGAGACGTCCACGTCGTCGGTGAGCAGCACGGTCACCGACTGCGGGGCCCACGCGGTGTCCACCGCGGTGCCGAGCGCGTCGATCCCGGCGATCGTGGTGGTCCGGCCCGAGGGCAGCACCGTCACCGGGTCGCCGACCCGCAGCAGCCCGGAGGCGATCTGCCCGGCGTAGCCGCGGTAGTCGGGGTGCTCGGCGGTCTGCGGCCGGATCACGTACTGCACCGGGAAGCGCGGCGGGCAGCCGGTCAGGTCGTGGCCGACCCGGACGGTCTCCAGGTGCTCCAGCACCGTCGGGCCGCCGTACCAGTCCATGTTCGCCGACGGCTCCACCACGTTGTCCCCGGTGAGCGCGGAGATCGGGATGGCGGCGACGTCCGGCACGCCGAGCGAGGCCGCGTACGCGGTGAACTCCTCGGCGATCGCGGCGAACACCGGCTCGGCGTAGTCGACCAGGTCCATCTTGTTGACCGCCAGCACCACGTGCGGCACCCGCAGCAGCGCGGCGACCGCGGCGTGCCGGCGGGTCTGCTCGACCACGCCGTTGCGGGCGTCCACCAGCACCACGGCCAGTTCGGCGGTGGACGCGCCGGTGACCATGTTGCGGGTGTACTGCACGTGCCCGGGGGTGTCGGCGAGGATGAACCGCCGCCGGGCGGTGGCGAAGTAGCGGTAGGCGACGTCGATGGTGATGCCCTGCTCGCGCTCGGCGCGCAGGCCGTCGGTGAGCAGCGCCAGGTCGGGGGCCTGCTGCCCGCGCACCAGGGACGCCCGCTGCACTGCCTCCAACTGGTCGGTGAGCACCGACTTGGAGTCGTGCAGCAGCCGCCCGACCAGCGTGGACTTGCCGTCGTCGACGGAGCCGGCGGTGGCGAAGCGCAGCAGGGTGGTGGCCGACAGCTGCTCGGCGGTGATCGGGCTCGTGGTGCCGGTCATGGCTAGAAGTACCCCTCGCGCTTGCGGTCTTCCATCGCGGCCTCGGACATCTTGTCGTCGGCGCGGGTGGCGCCCCGCTCGGTGAGCCGGGAGGCGGCGATCTCGGTGATCACCGCTTCGAGTGTGGTGGCGTCGGAGTCGACCGCGCCGGTGCAGGACATGTCGCCGACGGTGCGGTAGCGCACCAGCCGGGTCTGCACCGGCTCGTCGGCCTTCGGGCCGCCCCAGTCGCCCGCGGTCAGCCACATGCCGGCCCGGTTGAAGACCTCCCGCCGGTGCGCGAAGTAGATCTCCGGCAGCGCGATGTGCTCCCGGGCGATGTACTGCCACACGTCCAGCTCGGTCCAGTTGGAGAGCGGGAAGACCCGCACGTGCTCGCCGGGGGCGTGCCGGCCGTTGTAGAGCGACCACAGCTCGGGGCGCTGGCGGCGCGGGTCCCACTGGGAGAACTCGTCGCGCAGCGAGAAGACCCGCTCCTTGGCGCGCGCCTTCTCCTCGTCGCGCCGGCCGCCGCCGAACACCGCGTCGAAGCGGTGCTGCTGGATCGCCTCGGTGAGCGGCACGGTCTGCAGCGGGTTGCGGGTGCCGTCCGGGCGCTCGCGCAGCCGCCCGTCGTCGATGTAGTCCTGCACCTTCGCGACGTGCAGCCGCAAGGTGTGCTCGGCGACCGTACGGTCCCGGTACTCCAGCACCTCGGGGAAGTTGTGGCCGGTGTCGACGTGCAGCAGCGAGAACGGCACCGTGGCCGGCGCGAACGCCTTCAACGCCAGGTGCAGCATCACGATCGAGTCCTTGCCGCCGGAGAAGAGGATCACCGGCCGCTCGAACTCGCCCGCGACCTCGCGGAAGATGTGCACCGCCTCCGACTCCAGCGCGTCCAGGTGCGTGAGCGCGTACGGACTGGCGGTCGCCCCGCTCTGCGCGACGGTCGTCGTCATGCCCTACCTCTTTCGCTGGCGATGCGGCCGCTGTCCCCGAGGTACGCGTACACGGCGGCCGCCGACTGCGCGACGCTGCTGCCCTGGGTCTCGACGCGCAGATCGGGGTGCTGCGGTACCTCGTACGGGTCGTCGACCCCGGTGAGCCCGGTCAGCTCGCCCGCGGCCTGCTTGGCGTACAGCCCCTTGACGTCGCGCACCGCGCAGACGTCCACGGGGGTGGCGATGTGCACCTCGACGTAGTCGGTGCCGCGGCTCTGGTGCCGCTTGCGGACCGCCTCGCGGCTGTCGGAGTAGGGCGCGATCACCGGGACCAGCACCAACACGCCGTGTGAGGCGAGCAGTTCGGCGACGAAGCCGATCCGCTGCACGTTGGTGTGCCGGTCCTCGCGGGTGAAGCCGAGCCCGGCGGAGAGGAATTCGCGGATCTCGTCGCCGTCCAGCACCTCGACCCGCCGGCCCTCGGCGCGCAGCTGCTCCGC
This sequence comes from Streptomyces sp. NPDC088194, assembly GCF_040702025.1. Classification (NCBI taxonomy): domain Bacteria; kingdom Bacillati; phylum Actinomycetota; class Actinomycetes; order Kitasatosporales; family Streptomycetaceae; genus Streptomyces; species Streptomyces sp. NPDC088194. The sequence goes on from NZ_JBFBIV010000094.1 coordinate 23,653, forward strand.
CAACGCGGTGGCGATGGTCGTCTTGCCCGCGCTGGGCAGCCCGGTGAGCCATACCGTGGCTCCGCCGCTCATCCGGTCCTCCTGGTTCGTCGACTCGGTGGTCGTCGGTTCGGTCGTCTCGGGCTCGATGGTCGTGGGCTCGGTGGACGTCGGCCCGGTGGCCGTCGGCCCGCTGGCCGTCGGCCCGGTGCGGCTGCGGGCAGCCGCGTCCGGGGGCGTGCGCACAGCGTTCACCGGTGTGTTCACAGGTGGATGCCGCACTCGGTCTTGCCGAGCCCGGCCCACCGGCCCGACCTGGCGTCCTCGCCCTCCAGCACCCGGCGGGTGCAGGGGGCGCAGCCCACCGAGGCATAGCCGTCCATCAGCAGCGGGTTGGTGAGAACCCCGTGCTGAGCGACGTATGTTTCCACGTCTTCCTGTGTCCATCGGGCGATCGGGGCGATCTTCACCTTTCGGCGCTTGGCGTCCCAACCGACCACCGGGGTGCCCGCGCGGGTCGGGGACTCGTCGCGGCGCAGCCCGGTGGCCCACGCGTCGTAGCCGCGCAGGCCCGCCTCCAGGGGGGCGACCTTGCGCAGCGCGCAGCACAGGTCGGGGTCGCGGTCGTGCAGCTTCGCGCCGTACTGCGCGTCCTGCTCGGCGACGGTCTGCGCCGGGGTGAGCGTGATCACGTTCACGTCCATGACGGCGTCCACGGCGTCCCGGGTGCCGATGGTCTCCGGGAAGTGGTAGCCGGTGTCGAGGAAGACGACGTCCACGCCGGGCATGGCGCGCGAGGCCAGGTGCGCGACGACGGCGTCCTCCATCGAGGAGGTGACGCAGAAGCGGCGGCCGAAGGTGTCGGCGGCCCAGCGCAGCACGTCGAGTGCGGACGCCTCCTCCAGGTCGCGGCCGGCCTGTTCGGCCAGCCGCTCCAGGTCCTGCGCGGTGTGCGGTGCGGTGGTCACGGTGCGCCTCCGTCGGAAGAGCCGTGCGGGGAAGGTCCCTTGAAGCCCTCGGCGAGCAGGCCGAGGAACTTCAACTGGAATGCGCGGTTGCAGGCCCGGCATTCCCACGAGCCGTGCCCCTGTTCCGAGGGGCGCAGGTCCTCGTCGCCGCAGTAGGGGCAGTAGAACGGCGCGGCTCGCTCCGTCACGACAGCTCCTCCTCCGACGCTCTGGCCGCCCACTGGGCGAAGCGCTCGCCGTCGGTGCGCCCGGCCTGGAAGCGGCCCAGCACGCGCTCGACGTAGTCGGGCAGTTCGGTGGCGGTGACCTTCAGGCCGCGGACCTTGCGGCCGAAGCCCGGGTCGAGGCCGAGGCCGCCGCCGAGGTGCACCTGGTAGCCCTCGACCTGGTTGCCGTCGGCGTCGGTGACGAGCTGGCCCTTGAGCCCGATGTCCGCGGTCTGGATACGGGCGCAGGAGTTGGGGCAGCCGTTGATGTTGATCGCGATCGGCTCGTCGAAGTCCGGCAGCCGCCGCTCGAGTTCGTCGATCAGCGAGGCGCCGCGCGCCTTCGTCTCCACGATCGCCAGCTTGCAGAACTCGATGCCGGTGCAGGCCATGGTGCCGCGCCGGAAGGGCGAGGGCGCGACCTGGAGGTCGAGCGCTTCGAGCCCGGCGGTCAGCGACGCGACCTGGTCCTCCTCGACGTCCAGCACGATCAGCTTCTGGTCGGTGGTGGTGCGCAGCCGGTCCGAGCCGTGCGCGCCGGCGAGTTCGGCGATCTTCGTCAGGGTGGCGCCGTCGACCCGGCCGACCCGCGGCGCGAAGCCGACGTAGTACCGGCCGTCCTTCTGCCGGTGCACGCCGATGTGGTCGCGCCACACCTGCGCCGGCTGCTCGGGCCCGGGGCCGTCCAGCAGCGGCCGCTTGAGGTACTCGTCCTGGAGCACCTGGCGGAACTTCTCCGCGCCCCAGTCCGCGACGAGGAACTTCAGCCGGGCGCGGCCGCGCAGCCGCCGGTAGCCGTAGTCGCGGAAGATGCCGATCACCCCGGCCCACACGTCGGGCACCTCGCCCAGCGGCACCCACGCGCCGAGCCGCACGCCCAGCTTGGGGTTGGTGGACAGCCCGCCGCCGACCCACAGGTCGAAGCCGGGGCCGTGCTCGGGGTGGTCCACGCCGACGAACGCGATGTCGTTGATCTCGTGCACCACGTCGAGCAGCGGGGAGCCGGAGATCGCGGTCTTGAACTTGCGCGGCAGGTTGGAGAACTCCTTGGTGCCGATGTACCGCTCGTGGATCTCGTCGATCGCGGGGGTGCCGTCGATGATCTCGTCCTCGGCGATGCCCGCGACGGGGGAGCCGAGGATGACCCGCGGCACGTCGCCGCACGCCTCGGTGGTGGACAGGCCCACGGCCTCCAGCCGGCGCCAGATCTCCGGCACGTCCTCGATCCTGATCCAGTGGTACTGGATGTTCTGCCGGTCGGTGAGGTCGGCGGTGCCGCGGGCGAACTCCTGCGAGATCTCGCCGATCACCCGCAGTTGGGCCACGGTCAGCCGGCCGCCGTCGATCCGCACCCGCATCATGAAGAAGCTGTCGTCCAGCTCCTCCGGCTCCAGCACAGCGGTGCGGCCGCCGTCGATCCCGGGCCGGCGCTGGGTGTACAGGCCCCACCAGCGCATCCGCCCGCGCAGGTCGGAACCGTCGATCGAGTCGAAGCCGCGGTGCGCGTAGATCGTCTCGATCCGGGTCCGTACGTTGAGACCGTCGTCGTCCTTCTTGGACTGCTCGTTGGCGTTCAGCGGCGTGAAGTGGCCCATCGCCCACTGGCCTTCACCGCGGTGCCGTCCGGTCCTGCGGCGGGCGGCGGCGGCGTTCGGAGCGGCGCTCCCGGCCGGGGGCTGGGGGGAGTCGGGGCTGGAAGCCATGGCGATGCGTCCTTCGGGCAGGCGTGTATACGGGTCGGTGCGGCGCGGGGCGGCATGCGGCACGGGCTGACCCGGGGCCTGCGCGGGCGCAGGGCATCACGGCTCACCCGATCACGGCAGGCGGCTCTCGCGCATCCACGACGGCGGGGACGGCGGGGTCGGCGCGGTACGCGCCGCTAGGTGCTCAGCCCGCCGGACAGATGGCGCTGGACACGCGGCAGAAGTCGACGTGCGGCCGACCTACCAAGGCGATTCCAGTGCGTGACATGACGAAAGCGTGGCACGCAGGTATTCGGCCAGTCCACCGACATCCACGATGTGGACCACTTCATCCCGAATAGTGGGCACCGCTTGCCTCGCGGACCGCTCACCCCCGCTCCGCGAGCACCGCCGGGGCCAGCGAGTGGGGGAGCAGCTCCGCCTCGCGGACCGGCCGCAGCACCTCCACGCGCACCCCGTCGGCGAAACGATACGGCCGGTGCGCCAGCACGCCCGCGAGGGTGCGGCGCAGCCGCGACATCTCCGCGCGGACGGTCACCGTACGGCTCGGGTCGCCGAAGAGGTCCGCGGCGAGCTGCGCCGCGCTGCGCCCGCCCGGGTGCAGCGCCAGCACGAACAGCAGCTCGGCATGGCGCGGGCTGAGCTGCTGCGTCCAGCCGCCGGCCGGGCCGTGCACGGTCACCTCGCTGCCCTGCGCCCCGCTCACGTCGAGCACCACGCGGTTCCCGGCCACCGGCCGCTCCCGCGCGCTCACCCGGATCAGCCAGCCGCCCGGCAGCGGGTCCAGCTCGCACAGCCCCAGCGCCGGCAGCCACGCCTGCCCGGGCCGTACCTCCGCGGGCAGCGTGACCCGGTCCGGGCCGGCCATCCCGGTCACCGCCGCCGTCCACCCGTTCCGGTCCACGGCCAGCGCCTGCCCGGAGATCCGGGTCAGCAGCGGCGCCGCCACCGACCGCAGCCGCTCCACCGCCTCCCAGTGCCGCGCCCGCAGTTCGCCCTCCGCGACCCGGGCGACCGCCGACACCAGTGCCAGCGTGCTGGGATGGGCCCGGGTGGCGGGACCGCTCACGTCCACCACGCCCAGCAGCCGGCCGTCGCGCGGGTCGTGCAGCGGCGCGGCCGCGCAGGTCCAGTGGTGCAGGGTGCGGACGAAGTGCTCGGCCGAGTGCACTTGCAACGGGGTACGGGTGACCAGCGCGGTGCCGATCGCGTTGGTGCCCACCGAGCCCTCGGCCCAGGACGCGCCCTCGGCGAAGCCCAGCCGGTCGGCGCTCTTGCTGAGCGCGAGGTTGCCGTCGCGCCACAGCACCCGGCCCTCGGCGTCGGTGACCACCATGATGTGCCGGTCCGCGTTCGCGACCGACACCAGGCCGTCGCGCAGGCTCGGCAGGATGTCCGCGAGCGGGGTGGACTGCCGGCGCTGCTCGACGTCGTCGGTGCTCAGGATGCGGTCGGGCTCTCCGGTGTCGGGGTCCACGCCCAGCCGCAGCATCCGCGTCCACGACTCGCCGATCACCGTGCGCGGCGCCGTGCACGGCGCCTGACCGGCAAGGGCGGCCTCCCGTGCCGACGCCAGCAGGCGCTCCGAGGTCCGCTCGCCGGTGCCGGCCGACCGCACCGCACCGATCCGAAGGTGTGCCATCTCGCCCCCGCTCAGCCCCGTTGCCGTGTTCCGGTGGTCGGTGCGCCCGCGTAGCCGCGGCCACCGGGGCGCACCGGGGCCGCGTGCAACCTTCTGCAACGGTTGCGAGCCTACGCGAATTCGACCGACAGTGACGGCACGTCACCGACCCTGCACAGGTCCAACTCGCGGTCGGTGGAGCCCCGTCGGGTACGGGCCGTGTACTGGGGGTGGTGCCGAGTCGGCGCGGTGCCACCCCCACCGGCCGGACCGGCGCCCGCCCGGGTGTCCTCGCGGGTGCCCTCCCTTGCTTCGCAGGCGCCGTCGCGGGGGTCCCTACTCCCCGGGCGGCTCCCCGGTCACCCTCACCCCTCCACCGGCCTGGCCCGGTCCACCAGCGCCGCCAGATCGACCGAGCGCGGCAGCGTGCCGAACGTCGCGCCCCAGTCCCGGCCCAGCCGCGACGCGCAGAACGCGTCGGCCACCGGCGCGGGCGCGAACCGCACCAGCAGCGAGCCCTGGAAGACCAGCGCCATCCGCTCCACGACCCGCCGGGCCCGCGACTCGATGCCCTCCAGGTCGGCGAGGTCGGAGAGCAGGTCCTTCACCGCGGCGTCCAGCCGGTGGTCCGCGCCGTGCGCGAGCCCGATCTCCGCGAGGAAGGCGTCCACCGCCTGCGGCTCGCGCTGGAGCACCCGCAGCACGTCGAGCGCCTGCACGTTCCCGGAGCCCTCCCACACCGAGTTCAGCGGCGACTCCCGGAAGATCCGCGGCATGCCGGACTCCTCCACGTAGCCGTTGCCGCCCAGGCACTCCAGCGCCTCGACGGCCACCGACGGGCACCGCTTGGTGACCCAGAACTTGGTGACCGCCACCGCGAGCCGGCGCAGCGCGCGTTCGCGCGGGGTGTCCGCGTCGTACGCCGCCGCCAGCCGCAGCACCGCGGTGGTGGCCGCCTCCGACTCCAGCGCCAGGTCGGCCAGGACGTTGCGCATCAGCGGCTTGTCGATCAGCGGTCCGCCGAACGCGCTGCGGTAGGTGGCGTGGTGCACCGCCTGCGCGACCGCCTGCCGCATCAGCGCGGCCGAACCCAGCGCGCAGTCCAGCCGGGTGGCAGCCACCATCTCGATGATCGTGGCGATCCCGCGGCCCTCCTCGCCGACCCGGCGTGCCCAGGTGCCGGCGAACTCCACCTCGGAGGAGGCGTTGGAGCGGTTGCCGAGCTTGTCCTTCAGCCGCTGGATCGCGAAGACGTTGCGGGTGCCGTCGGCCAGCACCCGCGGCACCAGGAAGCAGGTCAGCCGGTCCTGGTCCCGGTCCGGCGCCGGCACCTGCGCCAGCACCAGGAAGCCGTCCGACATCGGCGCCGAGCAGAACCACTTGTGGCCGGTGAGGGTGTAACTGCCGTCCTCCGCGAGCGGCTGCGCGGTGGTGGTGTTCGAGCGGACGTCGGAGCCGCCCTGCTTCTCGGTCATGCCCATCCCGAACAGCGCGCCCGGCTTCTGCCCGGGGGCGACCAGCCGGTGGTCGTAGACGTGCGAGCCGAGCCGCGGCTCCCACTCGGCGGCCAGCTCCGGGTCGGCGCGCAGCGCGGGCACCGCGGCGTGCGTCATCGACACCGGGCAGCCGTGCCCGGCCTCGGCCTGCGTCCACACCATGAAGCCCGCGGCCCGCCGCAGATGGCCCTGGGGCCGCGACCAGGCGTCGGTCAGGCCCGAGGAGACCGCGTGGCCCAGCAGCCGGTGCCAGGCCGGATGGAAGTCCACCTCGTCGATCCGGTTGCCGTACCGGTCGTGGGTGCGCAGCACTGGGGTGCAGGTGTTCGCCTCCTCGCCCCACCGCTGCGCCTGAGCGGAACCCGCGGCCTTGCCGAGGTCGCTCAACTCGTCGGTGATCTCCGCCAGCCGCACCGGGTCCGCGTGCCGCGCCACACCTTCGGCGAGCGCGCGGTCGGTGCTGTACACGTCATGGCCGACCAGGGGCGGCACCTGGTTCGTGACCGTGTGAGTGGGGGCAGTCATGCCAGCTAACGTAAGGGGGTGCAAGCAGCAGACGAAAGAAGCCATCGGCGTCCGGGTCGGTGGCGAAGGGCCCGCGCGCTGTACCGGAATGTCTCCAAACGCCGGATGGCCTGGCTGCTGCTCAAGGACACGGTGGACTCCTGCATGGAGTACCGCGTCACCGGACTCGCCGCCGAGGCGGCCTTCTTCGTGCTGCTGTCGCTGCCGCCGCTGCTGCTCGGGCTGGTCGGCGCGCTCGGCTACGTCGACACCGTGGTCGGCCTCGACACGATCGACCACATCCGGCACAACATCCTCAAGGCGTCCTCGACGGTGCTCTCCGACAAGGGCGTCAACCAGCTGGTCAAGCCGCTGGTGGACGACGTCTTCCACGGCCGCCGGCCGGACCTGATCTCCATCGGCTTCCTGATCGCCCTGTGGTCGGGCTCCCGCGCCGTCAACGTCTTCGTCGACACCATCACCATCATGTACGGCCTGGAGGGCCGCCGCGGCATCGTCCGCACCCGGCTGATGTCCCTGCTGCTGTACGTGGCCGCGCTGCTGGTCGGCGCGGCCGTGCTGCCACTGGTCGTGGTCGGGCCCGGCACGCTGACCCGGTACCTGCCCGGGGGCAGCGCGACCGAGCACATCCTGTACTGGCCGGCCGCGCTGTTCGCCTCGATCGCCTTCCTCACCACGCTGTACCACGTCTCGGTGCCGGTCAGATCGCCCTGGTACGAGGACGTGCCCGGCGCGCTGGTGGCCCTGCTGATGTGGGTGCTCGGCAGCTTCGTGCTGCGGATCTACCTCACCCACGCCGTCGAGGGGCACACGATCTACGGCTCGCTGGCCGCGCCCGTCGCGGTGCTGCTGTGGATAGGTGTGTCCGCGTTCGCGGTCCCTGGTTGAGCCGGGCCTTCATCCGGTGCGCGGACGCGCGCAGGCTGGTGAGCGAAGGCGGAGACCGCAGGCCGTACGGACGGTACGGCCG
>NZ_JBFBIV010000095.1:0-11310 GCF_040702025.1 Streptomyces sp. NPDC088194
ATCTGGCACAACCGCACCACAGGCCAACCAATCACCCGCTCACTGATCGCCTACGACCACTGACCGACCCACATCGGAACTACTCGTCTAGGGCCGCGCGGGCGGCAAGCGGCAAGCGGCGGGCGGCAAGCGGCGGGCGGCGGGTGTCGGGCGCCGCCCGCCGAAGTGAAGTGGGGTGCTCCCCGCCGCTTCGGCTACTCCGCGCTGCTCGGCGTGCCGCGGAGCGCGGAGGCGAGGGCCGCGAGCAGGGACATCCCGGCCGCGGTCGCGAAGACGATGACCAGGCCGTGGTGGAAGGGCGAGGAGATGAGGTTCGGGAAGAACTCCTTCCCGGTGAGGACGTCGCGGTTGTGCGCGGGCAGCTTCGCCAGTGTCCCGGAGGGCTTCAGCAGCGTCTCGACCGGGTTCACCCCGAGGAACGCCGAGAACACCGTGGACACCGGTGGGAGCGTCGCCGCGTGGTGGGCGACCCCCGCCGGTACCCCCTGGGCCCGCAGCCCCGCCTGGAGCGTGCTCGGCAGGCGGTCCGCGAGCCCGACGATCAGCAGCGAGAAGAAGACGCCGATCGACAGCGACGTCCCCGAGTTCTGGAACGTGGACCGCATCCCGGAGGCCGCCCCGCGGTGCGTGGCCGGCACGCTCGACATGATCGCGGACGTGTTGGGCGCGGAGAACATCCCCGAGCCCATCCCGTTGAGCAGGATGAGCAGCGCGAACGCCCAGTAGGGGAAGTCGATCGGCAGCAGGAGCAGACCGACGAAGCTGGCACCGAAGAGCAGCAGCCCGCCGGTGGTGAACCAGCGCACTCCGAACCGGTCGGAGAGCGTCCCGGAGACCGGCCCGGCCAGCAGGAACCCGGCGGTCAGCGGCAGCAGGAAGATGCCCGCCCACAGCGGCGCGTCCTCGAAGGCGTAGCCGTGCAGCGGCAGCCAGATGCCCTGCAGCCAGATGATCAGCATGAACTGGAGCCCGCCGCGGGCGATGGAGGCGAGCAGCGCGGCGGCGTTCCCGGCGGCGAAACTCCGGTTGCGGAAGAGCCGGAGGGTGAACATCGGCTGCTTCACCCGGGTCTCGATCAGCCCGAACACGACCAGCAGCACGGCGCCGCCGATCAGCCCGGTGAGCACCTTGGGGCTGGTCCACCCCATGGTGTGTCCGCCGTAGGGCTGGATGCCGTAGGTGATGGAGACGAGGATCAGCCCGCAGCCCAGCGCGAAGGTGAGGTTGCCCCACCAGTCGATCTTCGCCGGGTTGCGCGCGGAGATCTCCCGCAGCGAGCGGTACGCCCAGATGGTGCCGAAGATGCCGACGGGGACGTTCACCCAGAACACCGCGCGCCAGTCCCACGCGGACAGCAGCCCGCCGAGCACCAGTCCGATGAACTGCCCGGACAGCGCCGAGATCTGGTTGATGCCGAGGGCCATGCCGCGCTGGCTGGCCGGGAAGGCGTCGGTGAGGATCGCCGCGGAGTTGGCCATCAGCATCGAGCCGCCCAGCGCCTGGACGATCCGCCAGCAGATCAGCCACAGCGCGCCGTGCGTGCCGTGCGCCGGGTCGAAGGAGAGCGCGATGGAGGCGAGCGTGAAGATGACGAAGCCGAGGTTGTAGATCTTCACCCGGCCGACGATGTCGCCCAGCCGCCCGAGGCTCACCACGAGCACCGCGGTGACCAGCAGGTAGCCCATGATCATCCACAGCAGGTAGGTGATGTTCCCGGCTGCGAACGGGTCGAGGTGGATGCCGCGGAAGATCGCGGGCATCGAGATGATGACGATCGACGCGTCCACCGTCGCCATGAACATTCCGAGGCTGGTGTTGGACAGCGCCACCCACTTGTAGCGGTCGGGGCGTTCACCCATGGGGCCGGACGGCTCGGCGGTCACGGTGGCGGCCGTGCTGCCGCCGGGACCGCGGGGACGGCCGCCCCTGCCGCCGCTCCGACCGCCGCCGCTCCGACCGCCGCCGCTCCCGCCATCGCCGGCTCCGCCTCCCGCGGCCCCTCCCGCGGCCCCTCCCGCACCGTCGCCCGGACCTCGGCCGGGCCCCCCGGGGGAACTGCCGGACGGCGGCTGCTCAGACACGTCGGGTGATCCTTTCCAGCAGGGGGATCGCGGCCGCCAACTGCTCCTGCTCGCGCGGGCTCAGTTCCTCGCCGATGGCGAGGGTGAGCCGGCGGGCCCGTTCGCGGCGGGCGCCGTGCAGGCCGTCGCGGCCGCTGTCGGTGAGCGATACGACGATCCGGCGGCCGTCGTGCGGGTCCTGCGCGCGGGAGACCAGGCCGCGTTCGGCCAGCACCCCGACGATCGTGCACATCGACTGCGGCCTGATCCCCTCGCGCGCGGCCAGCTCCGACGCGGTGGCCGGGCCGTCCCGGTCCAGCAGCACCAGCGCCGAGGTCTGGGACAAGGTCAGTTCACCGTCCGGCTTGACGGTGCGCAGCCGCCGGGTCAGCGGGCCGAGCGCGGCCCGCAGGTCCGTGGCAATACGGGCCGGGCCGCCGGGCGGCGCCTCGGCGGGGGCCGGGTCCGGACTCTGAGCCGGTGTCAGGGCCGATGCCGGGTGCGGCGGCGGGTCCGGCGGCGGGTCCGGCGGCGGCTCCTGTGCTGGGGTCGCGGTCGGAGGACCGCCGGTTGATGACATGATCTTCAGTATAAACTGATCAGTCCAGCCTTATGGTATAGCTGACGCCCATGAGCGATTCCCTCCCCGGACCTTCCACCGGCTCGTTGACCGCGACCACCGTCTCCCTCGCCGGTCACGGCGGCGACGCGATCGAGGCGTACCTCGCCCGTCCGGAGGGCGACGCCCGCCGCGGCGGTGTCGTCGTCATCCACCACATGCCCGGATACGACCGGCAGACGAAGGAGATGGTCCGCCGCTTCGCCGAGTCGGGCTACGACGCGGTCTGCCCCAACCTCTACACGCGAGAGGCCCCCGGCGCGGCCCCCGACGACGCGGCGGCCGTGGCCCGTGCGCAGGGCGGTGTGCCCGACGAGCGGCTGATCGGCGACGTGGCCGGCGCCGCCGCCTATCTGCGGGCGCTGCCCACCTCCAACGGCAAGGTCGGTGTCATCGGGCACTGTTCGGGCGGCCGCCAGGCCGTGCTCGCCGGCTGCGCCACGGACGTGGACGCGGTGGTGGACTGCTACGGCGCCTTCGTCATCGGCCCGGTGCCCGAGGGCTCCCCGATGAAGGTCACCAGCCTCGTGGACCGGCTCCCCGATCTGGGGGCGCCGCTGCTCGGCCTCTTCGGCGATGAGGACACCCACCCCGGCCCGGCCGAGGTCGCCGAACTCGGCGGCCTGCTCACCGAGTCGGACAAGGCCTTCGAGTTCCACACCTACCCGGGCGCCGGCCACGGCTTCTTCGCGGTGAACCGCCCCAACTACAACGTCGCGGCGGCGAACGACGGTTGGGAGCGGATCGAGGAGTTCTACGGCCGGCACCTCGCCGGCGGCGAGCGGAGCTGACCCGACCATGTGCACCTACACCACCGTCAAGGACGTCGTCGACGGCAGCGCCAAGGGTCCCGGCAGCCCGTGGTTCCACGTCACCGACGTGACCGTCTACTTCGACCACCCGGTCCACGCGATGGCCGAGCACACCCTGAACGTCGACTTCGCCGATCCGGTCAAGGGGCCCTCCGCGCGGGTGGCGTTGGAGCTGACCGCGGAGTCCGCGCGCACGCTGGTCGCCGCGATCCAGGAGGCGCTGGCCGCGGTGCCGGCGGAGATGCAGGTCTGACCGTTCCGCTCCGGCACGTCGGCCCGGGCGCGGGCCCGTTCCCCGCGCCCGGGCTCCTTTCTGTCCCGGGCCCCCTTGCGTGCTCCGTCCGAGCGGCCCGGCGCGGCCGTTGGCGATCTTCCTGTGATGATTGTCGTGACGCGTGTGGCGTTGCGCCACGGAGCTGTAACAGGCGCTGACTTGGGAAGTTGTCCATGTCAAGGTCGTCATGTCCGCGGGTGGTCGCCCCGTCCGGGGGCGGGATCGAACCCGTCACCACCGCGGCGGACGACAGCGTCGAGAGGGAAAGAGGAACAACATGCGTACCAGGGCCGCTCGTTGGGGTCTGTCCACTGCCGTGCTCGTGGCCGCGGGGCTGGCGTTGACCGCGTGCGGACCTGACAACGGGAACTCCGCCGACGGTTCGTCCACCACGTCGCCGGTCGCCACGGGTGCCACGCAGGCCACCACCCCGCCCACCGCCACGAGCGGCCAGGGCTCCACCCAGGCCGCGCCGTCGGGGACGAGCACCGCCGGGAACGCGGGGGAGAAGTGCACCGACCGGATCGACTACGCGGGCGATCCGCGGTCCAACGCCGAGATCAACAGCATCGGTGAGCAGACCGGCAGTTGCCCGTCGCCGTCCCCCGCCACCGGCAGCGGCAGCGGTGGCGGCGACGCGGACAACGCGCACACCGTCGTCGGCACCCTGGAGTACCTCGCGCCCGGCAAGCTGATCGTCAAGCCGCAAGGCGGCGGCACGGATCAGGCGTTCTACGTCTCCAACGCGACGACGATCCTCGGCGCGGCCGCGATCTGCTCGGGCCCCGACGGCAACGTGACCATCGGCAGCGACGACTACGGCACCACGAAGTGCACCGAGAGCCAGCTGGAGAAGGCCGCGAAGATGAGCAGCGTGACCGTCCGGGTCACCCTGGACCGCACGTCCGGCGGTGCCGACACGGTCGCCGAGCGGTACCACCCGTAGGACCGGCCGCCGGACCCTACTCCGTGTCGAGTCCGGCCAGGCCGCGCAGCGCGGCCTCCTCCTCCGCCGGCAGCCGGTGCGCCCGGGCGAGGCCCAGCGACTCCTCCCAGCACGCGCGGGCCGCGGCGCGGTCGCCGCGGGCCAGGTGCGCGCGGCCGAGGACCTCCAGGACGTCCGCCGCGGTGGCGCGGTCGCCGAGCCGGTCGAGCAGGGCGAGCGTCTCCTCGAGAGCGTCGACCGCCTCGGCGGGACGGCCCCGGGCGAGCCGGGCCTCGCCGAGACTGGTCAGGGTGCGGGCGATGCTGACCATCGAGCCGCGGGTGCGCCAGGCCGCGAGCGCGTCACGGAAGCACTCCTCGGCGGCCACCGGGTCGCCCGCGTACAGGTGGGTGTCGCCGAGGTTGCCCAGCACCGTGGCCACCCGGTCGAAGTCGCCCAGCGAGCGGTGCAGTTCGAGCGACCGGTGGCCGTACTCCAGCGCGAGGCCGTACTCGCCGGTGCCGCGGTGCAGGGCGGTGAGGTTGGTGAGGATCGCGGCCACCCCGCGCTGGTCGCCGGCCGCCTCGAAGCGCGCGCGGGCGACGTGCAGATGGCCGAGGCTCACGTCGTACCGCTCGGCCATGCCGTGCGCGACGCCGAGCCTGCTGTGCATCCACGCCTGCCCGAGGACGTCGCCGTGCGCGGTGACGCAAGCCATCGCCTCCTCCAGGCAGGCGGTCCACTCGCCGGTCCACCAGTACGCCTGCGCGTAGCCGAACAGCCCGGCCGCGGTACGCCAGGCGATCTCCGGCCAGCCCTGGGTGATCGCGGTGGCGATCACCTCCTTGATCGCGGGCAGTTCGCGCACGCACCAGCGCAGCGCCTCCTCGTCGCTGGTGAACTCGACCACGGGCAGCGCCGGTTGCTCGTCGAGCGGCGGCAACGGGTGCCCCTCGGGGGCGAGTACGGCCAGCGAGGCGGCGACGGTGGCGGCGTACCAGACGGTGATCCTGCGCAGCGCGGCCCGGCGTTCCGCCGCGGTGAGTTCGGCGAGCGCGCAGACCGCGGCGTACTCGCCGACCAGGTCGTGGAAGCTGTACCGGCCCGGCTGCGGCGCCTCCAGCAGGTGCGCGTCGACGAGCGCTTCGAGGACGTCGTCGGCGGCGCCGGCGGACGTCCGGCCGAGCAGCGCCGCGGCCGCCGACGGGTCCAGCCCGTGCCCGGGCCAGACCCCCAGCGTCCGGAACGCGCGGGCAGCCGCGCGGTCCGCGGCGAGCAGGCCGTCCCGCATCGCGACATAGCTCATCGCGAAGGTGTCCTGGACCGCGAGGCCGCCGGTGGAAAGGGCGTGCAGCCGGGAGCCGCCCGGGCCGTCGAGGCGTTCGGCGAGCGCGGTCAGCGGCCAGTTGGGGCGGGCCGCCATCCGGGCGCCGGCGATCCGCAGCGCCAGCGGCAGCCCGCCGCACGCGGCCAACACCCCCGCCGCCGCCTCGGGTTCGGCCGCCACCCGCTGCCTGCCGCAGAGCGCGACCAGCAACTCCCGCTGCTCCTGGGCGGAGAGCGGCTCCAACGCCAGCCGCGCGGCGCCGGGCAGTTCGCCGAGGGTGCGGCGGCTGGTGACGACCACCGCGATGTCGCCGCCGCCCGGCAGCAGCGGCACCACCTGCGCCGCGTCGCCCGCGTTGTCCAGCATCAGCAGCACGCGCCGGCCGTGCAGCGCGTCACGCCACAACACCGCCCGGTCGTCCGGGTCTTCGGGCAGCGGCTGGCCGTCCGCGCCGAGGTCGCCGAGGAAGCGGGCCAGCAGGTCGGCGGGACTGCGGGCGCCACCGGCGCCGAACCCGCGCAGATCGGCGTAGAGCTGGCCGTCGGGGAACTCGGCCCGCAGCAGGTGGGCGGCGCGCACCGCGAGCGCGGTCTTGCCGACCCCGCCCATCCCGGAGACCACCGCCACCCGCGGGCCGCGGTGGTCCGCACCGCCCCGCAACGCGGCCAGCAGCGTGTCGAGTTCGGCGGCGCGGCCGGTGAAGTCCGGCGTGTCGGCGGGAAGTTGGGCCGGTGCGGGGCGGCGGCGGGCAGCGGGCGGGAGCCCCGCCGAGGCCGCCGCCCGGACGGGGGCCGCGGGCCGGTCGTGCGCCCCGGGACGGTCGCCGTCGCCGCCCCCGGGCCCTTCACCGGTGTCACCCGAGCCCTCGGTACGGTGCGCGGCGCGGTCCTGCCCGGGCCGCGAGGACGTGCGCCCGGCACCGGCCTGCTCCGGCGCCGACCGGTCCCATCCGGGCACGGGCACGGGTACCGGCAGCACGGGCGCGGACGCGCGCGTGGGTTCGGACACGGATACGGCGCCGCCTGGCGTCGCGGCGACGGTGCCGGGCGGTCCGGACGCCCCGGCCTGGCGCGCGGGCGGGCGCGCGGGCGGGCCGGGCACCGTGGGCACGCCCCCGGGTCCCGCGGTGCCGTCGGCCGCGTCGGTGGTCGCGCCGCCGGAGGAGCCCCGGCCCGTACCCGGGACGGTCACCCCGGCGACCGCGCCGACCCCGCCGACCACGCCCGTACCGCCACCGGTGGCCTCGGCGGGCTCGCCGGCCGGGGCAGCGGGCGCGGCCCGGGTCTGCGCCGGCTCGGCCAGGATCTCCTGGTAGGTGGCCTGCACCGCGGAGTCCGGCTCCACGCCCAACTCGTCCACCAGGGTGCGGCGCAGCCCGTGGTAGACCGCGAGTGCCTCGGCCTGCCGGTGGGTGCGGTGCAGCGTGAGCATGAGCTGCCGGTGGAAGGTCTCGCGCAGCGGGTGCGCGGCGGCCAGCCCGGCCAGCTCCGCGGCCATGCCCTGGTGCCGGCCGAGTGCCAGCTCCGCGTCGAAGCGCCACTCCATGGTGAGCAGCCGGGCCTCGGTGAGGTGCGCGGCGAGCGCCCGCAGCGCGTCGGAGCTCAGCGGTACGTCCGACAGCGGGTCGCCGCGCCACAGCGCCAGCGCGGCCCCGCACTCGGCGAGCACCGACGCCCAGTCCCCGGCGCGGTGCGCGGTGCGGGCGGCCGCGTGGTGGCCGAGGAAGATCCAGACGTCGAACTCGTCCTCGTCGTCGGCCACGTCCAGGACGTAACCGGGCGGCGCGGCGCGCAGCCGGGAGACGTCCCGGCCCTCCTCGTGCAGCACCCGGCGCAGCCTGGCCACGTGGTTGTGGAGCGACGCGGTGGCGGTGATGGGCGGGGCGTCGCCCCACAGCGCGGACTTGAGGTGGTGCAGCGGCACGGCGCGGCCGGGGGTGGCCAGCAGCGCGGCGAGCAGTGCGCGGACCTTCGCCGACCCGACCGGCCGGGGCAGGCCCTGGCCCGTGTCACCGCCCGCGTCTGCGCCCGTGCTCCCGCTCATGCCGCCGCCCGGGTCGCCGCCGGCGACGACCGTGACGGTGCCGAGCAGGCCGAACCGCATCCGTGGGCCTCCCTGGCCGGATCAGTCGCGAACGCGCCCGCGGCGCCGGACGCCGATGTCGCGCCACCTCGCGCGTGCCTTCGCCGCGTTCCGTGCCGTCGCGCGTGTCCTCGGGGCGGTGGCTCCTGGGCGGTGGACCGCCCGCTGCCGTACCCGGGTCGGCCGCCGGGTGCGCCCGCCGGACGTCCACCGTGGCGCGCGACGACGCGGCACCGGGTCGGAACCGAGGGGACGGCCGACGCTGTGGGGACGAAACGTTAGCCATATGTTAGCGGTCGGTTGGCGCCCTTCCGCATGATGACGGAGTCGGGTTCGGCCGCTGCGGGTGTGCGTGGAAGCCCACCTTCCGCGAACGGGGGCACCTGTGTCGCGGCCGGACCCACATCCCGGACCGCATCCCGCACCCGCGTCCCGAACCCGCCCGCCGGCCGCCCGCCCCGCGCCGTCGGCATGGCGTTGCGGGGCGCCGGTCCCCGCCGCTGCCAGACTCGGGGAATGCGTAAATTCTCCCTGGACGCCCAGGTACGCGAACATCTCCGCCAGGCCGCCGAGGCTTCCACCGGCCGCAGCGCGGAGACCCTCTACGGTGGCCACGAGCAGGCGCTGCGCCAGACCCTCATCGCGATGACCGCGCACACCTCTCTGGCCGACCACGAGACCCAGGGGGAGTCGACGCTGCAGGTGCTGCGCGGCCGGGTCCGGCTGACCTGCGGCGGCGACGTCTGGGAGGCGATGGCCGGGGACCTGCTGGTGCTTCCGCACGCCCGGCACGGCCTGGAGGCGCTGGAGGACAGCGCGGTCCTGCTGACGGTCGCGACGCTCCGCTGACCGCCTGACCGCCTGACCGCCTGACCGCCTGACCGCCTGACCGCTCTGAAGGGCTGACCTGGACGGGCCGACCCGCCGCCCCAGGACCGGCTGACGGGCTGACCCGGACCGGCCGACCGGCCGACCGGCTGCCCGGGACACGGCTGACGGCCTGACCTGGACCGGCGCTACGAGCCGCAGCCCCGGCCTCGCCCGGCCCTCCGCTCCGCCGGACGGCCGCCTCGCCCGGCCCCGACCTGTCCGATTGGGGCGGATTCGCGGCGCCGCTCGCCGCCGTTGCGGAAACCCGCCGTCCGGTCGCGTACGAGCGCTTCCGCGCAGGTCGGAGCGGGGGTGGCGGGGTGGGGTGAGGGTGTCCGGCACGCGGGACAAGGGGGGCTGGGTCTTCCCGTTCACCAGCTTTTTGCGCATGCTTTGAGTACCCGGGTAGCCGTCGGCAACGGTGGCCGGGTGACAATGCGACACTAGAGAGCTGTGAGTCGGCCATAACGAAACGAGGATCATCCCATGTTGCGAAACGGGTTGGAGCCGTGGCACCTGATCGTGGTGGCGATCGTCGTCATCGTGCTGTTCGGTTCCAAGAAGCTGCCTGAGGCCGCCCGCGGTCTCGGCAAGTCGATGCGCATCCTGAAGTCCGAGGCGAAGGCGATGAAGAGCGACGACGCGACGCCCGCCGGCGCCACGCCGCACGCCTCCACCACCCCGGCGCCCGACGCGATCACCCCCAGCGACGTGGTGACGGCCAACGAGGCGCAGACGCAGGAGCCCGCGACCGGCTCGGTGAAGTAGCGGCCCGGGGTGCGGGCGCACCCCAGGCCGTGACCGCCGGCGGCGGAGCACGGCGCCGGCACCGGACGCGCCCCGCGCGCTCCGGCAGGTCCCCGCGCCCGTGACAGGCCCCCCGCTTCCGGGACCCGGCAGTCTTGGTACGTTCAGGACGTCCGGGTACGGGAAGCGAAGCGAGGGGGCCTGTTGTGTCGTCGGGGGCGGGTACGAGCACGGGGCACGGCAGCGGGGACGGGCCGGGGCACCCAGGCGGTTCGGGGCGCGCGGGTCGGACCGGGCACGCGACGGGCGACGGCGCCGTACCCCCGGAGTTCGTGGCCGGCTTCCCCGAGACGCTGGCCGAGATATCCCGCAGCTGCCGCACCCTCACCCGCGCGGAGCGGGAGAGCCGCCGCGTACTCGGCGAACACGCCGCCGACTCCGGGTTCGGGCTGCGTGAACTGACCGCCGTCCACCTCGCCGAGGCCCGACGCGCCTGGCCGCACCTGCCGGGCGTGGCCGCGGCGCGCGACGCGGGCGAGCTGCGCCAGGTCGGCGGCGCCGTACTGGCCGCGCTGGAGACGGGGATCGCGGCCCTCGCCGAGGGGCACGCACGGGCCCAGCGGCACGCGGTGCGCCGTGCCGAGGCGGCTCGCCGGACGTTCATCGACGACCTCCTCTACGGCCGCAGCGATCCCGGCCGGATCGCCGAGCAGGCCGAGGGCTTCGGCCTGCGGCTGGCCGACCGCCATGTCGTCGCCGTCGCCGCGCCGCCCGCCGACGAGCCGTACCACGAGACGCACCCGCTGCTGCACCGCGTCGAGCGCGAGCTCGCCGGGCGCTTCGGCGACCACGACCTGCTCATCGCGTCGAAGGACGGCCGGCTGGTCTGCGTGGCCCCCACCGAGCAGCGGCCCGCCCTCGACGCCTTCGTCAAGCTCGCCGCCGCCGGGCGGGTGGCCATCAGCCGCCCGCACAGCGGCGCCGCCGGAGTGGTGCGCTCCTACGAGGAGGCGCTCAGCGCGCTCGACCTCGCGGACCGGCTGGGCCTGACCGCGTCCGTGCTCAACTCCACGGACCTGCTGGTCTTCCCCGTCCTCATGCGCGACCGCGCCGCGATGTCCGACCTGGTCCGCACCGTGCTCGGTCCGCTCCTCCACGCCCGCGGCGGCGCTCAGCCGCTCGTCGAGACCATCTCCGTGTACGCCGCCGCCGGTTACGTCAACGCGGAGGCTGCGCGCCGGCTCGACCTCAGCGTGCGCGCGCTGTCCTACCGGCTCGAACGCATCGCCTCTCTCACCGGGTTCGACCCGGACGACGCGCTCCAGCGCTACACCCTCGAAACCGCGGCCCTTGGCGCCCGCCTCCTCGACTGGCCCACCCGCACCCTCTGATCCCGCCCCTGCCCCCCCGGGTGCCCCTGTCCTGTCGGCCCAGGGACCACCCGCCGGTGGTGGGCGGTCGCGCCCCCCTGCGGGGTAGCTGCCTCGCCCTCCTCTGACGGCCGGCTCTGGCTTGTCGCGCAGTTCCCCGCGCCCCTGGGGGTACTTGCCCGCCGTTCCACGGTGCCGCTGCACCGTGGCTGGTCGCGCAGTTC
>NZ_JBFBIV010000095.1:11409-30966 GCF_040702025.1 Streptomyces sp. NPDC088194
CCCCGCGCCCCTGGGGGTGGTTGTTCGTCGTTCCACGGTGTTGCTGCACTGTGGCTGGTGGCGCAGTTCCCCGCGCCCCTGGGGGTGGTTGTTCGTCGTTCCACGGTGTTGCTGCACTGTGGCTGGTGGCGCAGTTCCCCGCGCCCCTGGGGGTGGTTGTTCGCCGTCTCACGGTGTTGCTGCACTGTGGCTGGTGGCGCAGTTCCCCGCGCCCCTGGGGGTGGTTGTTCGCCGTCCCAGGGTGTTGCTGCACTGTGGCTGGTGGCGCAGTTCCCCGCGCCCCTGGGGGTGCTTGCCCGCCGTCCCACAGTGCCCCGGCACCGTGGCTGGTCGCGCAGTTCCCCGCGCCCCTGGGTATGTGCGGCTGCTCCGCAGCGCACAGGCACCCGTACCGGGCAAGGGGGAACGGACACCCGACAACGGCGAGCAACCCCCAACAGGGGCGCGGGGAACTGCGCGACAAGCCACCCACGCACCGCAAGGTGAACGACCGACCGGAAGGGGCACCCACCCAGGGGCGCGGGGAACTGCGCGAGCAACCACCCACCGGCCCGCGGACGAGGGCGAGGCAGCCACCCCGCAGGGGGGAGCCGAAGGGGCGACCAGGCGTAGCGCACCGCAAGGTGGACGACGACCGGAAAGGGCAGGCACCCACCGGGGCTGGCTCAGCCCGGGCAGCCGTCCGGGCCAGCCCCGCCGCGGCCAGCGGCTTCGCACGCTTCCGCTTCCGCTTCCGCCTCGGCCTCCTCCTCCCGCACGGAATCGCACTCCGTGCGCAACCCCGCACTGATCGCGCGCCCGATCCCGCGCAGAGCATCGAGCTGCTCGGGCGTGAGGACGTCGAAGAGGTGCTCGCGCACCGCGGTGACATGCCCGGGCGCGGCAGCGGCGAGGGCGTCGAAGCCGGCTGGAGTCAGCTCGCAGACCCACCCGCGGCGGTCCCCGTCAGCCGGGCGCCGACGCACCCAGCCGTTCTTCTCCAGCGCGGAGACAGCATGCGAGAGACGGCTGCGCGAGGAGAGAGACGCGTCCGCCAGCTCGCTCATCCGAAGGCACCGCCCCGGCGACTCCGAGAGCCGGACCAGAATCTCGTAGTAGGCCATGGGCATGCCGGAGTCCCGGCGCAACTGACGATCGACATACGCGGAGAACTCCACGCTCGACGTCATGTAGGCCCGCCAGACCTCCTGCTCCTCTTCGGTCAGCCAGCGCACGTCGTCCATACGATCCAGCATACGTGTGGTTGAACTTTCAACACCAGAGCAGTATGGTCAGTGAAAGCTCAATGATCTCGCATACATCCCAGTTCCGTTTCGAGGAGCCCTCCCCATGAGCACGCAGACCGAAGTGATCGACGGCTACGTCGCCGGCACCTGGAAGATCGACACTGTGCACTCGGACGTGTCGTTCTACGTCCGCCACCTCGGTGTCTCGAAGGTCCGCGGTCACTTCGCGGCCTTCGAGGGCACCATCGTCACCGCCGAGAACCCGCTGGAGTCCACGGTCGAGGCCGTGATCAGGACGGACTCGGTGAGCACCAACAACGAGGGCCGCGACGCCCACGTGCGCGGCGAGGACTTCCTCCACGTCGAGCAGTTCCCCGAGCTGACGTTCACCACCACCGGCATCCGGGCCAAGTCCTCCGAGGTCTTCGAGGTCGACGGCAACCTGACGCTGCGCGGTGTGACCAAGCCCGTCACCCTCGCCCTGGAGCTGAACGGTTTCGGCGCCGGCTTCGACGGCAACGCGGTCGCCGGTTTCTCCGCGGCCACCGAGATCAGCCGTGGCGACTTCGGGGTGACCGGCGGCGCCGCCGGTGCCGCGGTCGGCGACAAGATCCGGATCGCCCTGGAGATCGAGGCCGCGAAGGTCGAGGCCTGAGGCACCCCTGATCCGGCCGGCCGTTGCTGATCGTTCCGGGCAACAGCCGCTGAACCGGGCCCACTTCACCACCGGGCCCGCCGCCGGACCACCCTCGATCCACCCTCGATCCATCCTTGGTCCACCCCGATTCACCCTCGTTCCACCCAGGTTCCACCTTCTGACGACGGCCGTTGTGGGCGCTTGATCCGGCGCCTACGACGGCCGTCGCGTTTCGGTTGCAGGTGGACCAGGACATCTGAAGGCCGCCAAGTCTGCCGGGATGCGGAAATGCCGTACCCGCCCGCGCGCTGCCACGATCTGTCCGGCAGGACGGAACGGCAGAGGGGGGAGGCGCACCCGGCATGGGGGAGTTCGTCGATGTGTGCCTCGGCTTTCCGACCGTCCTGTTCGGGGGGGCGCTGGTGGTCGTGGTCGGCTTCTGGGGCCTGGTGCTGGTCGGCGCTGCCGACTCGCACGGCCCGGGCCACCACGGCGCCGACGGCGGCCACTCCATGGGACACGGGGGGTCCCATGGAGCGGCCCCGGCCTCCGGCGACGGGCTCGCGGGCCACGGCCACACGGGCCACGGCCACGCGGGCGGCGGCGCCCACGGCGGCGCCCACGGCGGCGCCCACGACGACGGCGACCACTCGGCCGACTCCGGCCTGCTGGCCGCCGCAGGACTCGACGGCGTACCCGTCACCGTGGTGTTCTCGCTGCTCATCGCGCTCGGCTGGTTCCTGAGCCTGGCCGGCTCGGCCGCCCTGAACGGCGCCGGGCTGCACGGGCCCGGCCGCGCCGTCGCCGACGTCGCCCTGATCGCCGCCGCGCTGGTCGGCGCCTGGCTGCTCACCTGGGTCCTGGTACGGCCGCTGCGCCGCCTGTTCCCGTACGAACTGCCGCCCTCCCGCGCGGACTTCGTGGGCCGGATCTGCGTCGTCCGCACCGGCACCGTCACCAGCCGGTTCGGCCAGGCCGAGGTGACCGCGCCCGACGGCTCCACCGCGATCGTCCAGGTCAGGCGGCCGGAAGAGGATACCGGCGGCCCCCTCGCGGCCGGCAGCAGCGCGCTGCTCTACGACTACGACCCGCAGGGCGAGTTCTTCTGGGCCGCACCCTACGAGGACCCGGCCGCCGGACCGCCGCCGCCGGGTGCCCGGTCCCTGACCTGACTCGACCTGTCCCGTCCTGTCCGCGGCGCGTCATGTCCCGCCGCACATCTGACACCCACTCATATCCGCTTCACCGCATCGAGGTTGGTCCGTCATGGATGCCACCGTCATCGGGATCGGCGTGCTCGTCGCCGTCCTCCTGCTCATCGCCCTGGGCGTGGTCGTCACCGTCACGAAGCTGTTCAGGAAGGTCTCCCAGGGCCATGCGCTGATCGTCTCCAAGTCCAAGCACGTGGACGTGACCTTCACCGGCACCGTCGTGCTCCCGGTGCTGCACAGCGCCGAGTTGATGGACATCTCGGTGAAGACCATCGAGATCCAGCGCACCGGCCGCGAGGGCCTGATCTGCCAGGACAACATCCGCGCCGACATCCATCTGACGTTCTTCGTCCGGGTCAACAAGACCAAGGAGGACGTGATCAAGGTGGCGCAGGCGATCGGCACCGAACGCGCCAGCCACCAGGACACGTTGCAGAAGCTCTTCGCCGCGAAGTTCTCCGAGGCGCTGAAGACGGTCGGCAAGCAACTCGACTTCGTCGACCTCTACACCCACCGCGAGCACTTCCGCGACCAGATCATCCAGGTGATCGGCACCGACCTCAACGGCTACCACCTCGAGGACTGCGCGATCGACTTCCTGGAGCAGACCCCGCTCACCCAGCTCGACCCGGCCAACATCCTGGACGCGCAGGGCATCCGGAAGATCACCGAGCTGACCGCGATCGAGCACGTGCGCACCAACGAGTTCCAGCGCACCGAGCAGAAGGAGATCACCCGGCAGAACGTCGAGGCCCGGGAGACCATCCTGGAGCTGGAACGCCGCCAGTCCGAGGCCGAGATCAAGCAGCGCCGCGAGGTCGACACGCTGCGGGCCAAGGAGGAGGCGGTCACCGCCAAGGTCCAGGAGGAGGAACGCCTCAGCGCCCAGGGCGCGTTCCTGCGCACCGAGGAGCAACTCGGGGTGCAGCGGGAGAACCAGGCCCGCGAGGTCGCCGTCGCGCAGAAGAACCGCGAGCGGGTCATCGCGGTGGAGAACGAGCGGATCGAGAAGGACCGGGTGCTGGAGGTCATCGCCCGCGAGCGCGAGACCGAACTGGCCAGGATCTCCAAGGAGAAGGAGGTCGAGGGCGAGCGCCGGGACGTCGCCGACGTGGTGCGCGAGCGGATCGCGGTGGACCGTACGGTCGCCGAGCAGGAGGAGTCGATCAAGCAGCTGCGGATGGTGCAGGAGGCCGAGCGGGAGCGGCAGGCGCTGATCATCACCGCGGAGGCGCAGGCGCAGGAGCGGCTGGTCAAGGACATCAAGGCCGCCGAGGCCGCCGAGCAGGCCGCCCAGCACAAGGCCCGCGAGTCGCTGACGCTGGCCGAGGCCCGCAAGCGCGCCGCGGACCTGGACGCGGACGCCAAGGTGCGGCTGGCCGAAGGGCTGCGCGCGGAGGCGGCGGCCCAGGGGCTGGCCGAGGTCGAGGTGCGCGAGCGCAGCGCGGCCGCGATCACCAAGGTCGGCGCGGCCGAGGCCGAGGCGACCACCGCCCGGCTCAAGGCCGAGGCCGAGGGTGCCCGCGCCAAGTCCCTTGCCCAGGCGGAGGGTACGGCCGCGCAGGCGACCGCGGACGCCGCGATGATCGGCGAGCGGCTGAAGGCAGAGGCGGCCGGGCTGACCGAGAAGGCCGCGGCGATGGCGGCCCTCGACGACGCCTCGCGCGGACACGAGGAGTACCGGCTGCGGCTGGCCGCGGAGAAGGACGTCCGGCTGGCCGGGCTCGACACGCAGCGGCAGATCGCCGAGGCGCAGGCGACCGTCCTGGCCACCGGGCTGGAGAAGGCGGACATCAGCATCGTCGGCGGTGACGACGTCTTCTTCGACCGGCTGCTCGGCGCGGTCAGCGCGGCCCGCTCGGTGGACTCCTTCGTCGCCAACTCCCAGACGGTCCAGGCGGTGGCGGCGCCCTGGCTGGACGGGTCGGAGCGGTTCACGCAGGACGCCACCCGGGTGCTGTCCTCGCTCGGCGGGGGGATGGGCGGTATGAGCGTGGCCGGCCTGCTGAACCGGCTGATCGCGAGCGGCAGCCCGCAGGCCGGCGGGTTGCAGCAACTGCTGGACCAGGCACGGGCGATGGGGATCGCCGACACCGCCCTGGCGGGCGTCGCGGGCGCGGGCGCCACCGGTTCGGGCGCTGTCGGTTCGGGCGCTTCCGGGTCCGACGCCGCCGGCACCGCGGTACCCGTCGCCGCCGGGGCCGCGGTGAACGGCACCTCGGGCGCGGCCGGCGGCGCGCAGGCGAACGGACTGGCGAAGAAGTGAGCGAGCAGGTCTCCACGGCGGACGCCGGCCCCGGCCCCGGACCGGAAGCGGCCGGGCCGGCCGGCGACGCCTACCAGGTGCTGCGCACCCGGTTGTCCGGCACGGCAAGGGAGTTGGCCCGCCGGGCCGAGGCGCTCAACGCGGCCCGGCAGGAGGTCTTCGGTTCCACGGAGTTGCGGCTGGCGGGCGCCGAGCGGTTGCGCACCGCCCGCCCGGCGCTGCCCGCCGACATCGCCCCGGTCGGGCCCTACCTGCTGTTCGCCGCGAACCCGGCCGACGTCGAGGACGTCGCCGACGTGTTCCGGGTGCGCCGCGCCGACGACCTGGACGGCGACGGGACGGGCGCCGGTGCGGCCGGCGCCGATACGGCCGCGTCCACCGCGCCGGACACCGGCCCGGCCGGGCTGCTGGACGACCCCGGCTTCGTCCGCGACTTCCACGAGCTGTACCGGTACTACCGGCAGACCCGGGTGGTGCGGGTGCGGGTCTGGGAGGGCCGGGTGCTGGCGGTCTTCCGCACCGGCGCCGGCCCCGACGACGTGAAGGCGCTGGGCTGGCGGATCGGCCGCGACGGCCGCTGCGCCTACGAGGGCACGGCTCGCGAGGAGCCCGCCGAGCCGCCGGAGACGGTGCGGTGGAGCGCGGTCGGCAGGGAGGCGTACGTCCCCGGCCGCCGCCCGCACATCGCGCTCACCGCGCCCGACGGCGGCACCCTCACCCTCGACACCACCGGCGGCGCCCTCACCCTGCGCACCGGCGGCGCCATCCACGAGGAGCCCGTCGACGACGCCCTCCAGTCGCTGGCCGACGCCGACGTCGCGCTTGCCGGCGCCGGGCCGCTGGTGCTGCTGCGGGTACGCCCCTACCGGGAGTCCGCCGACCGGCACTTCGCGGTCAACACCCGCACCGAGCAGATCGAGCGGATCGACGCGCTCGGCCAGGTCTGCCTGCGGCTGCCCGACGACCAGGGCGTGGTCTTCCCCGGCGGCTACGTCCTGGCCACCGGCGGCACCCGCACCTTCGACCTGGCCGACCTCGCCGGCCGGACCGAACCCGCCGGTGACCCCGGTACGCCACCCGCCGCCGGTGAAGTGGCCGCCACCCGGCTGGAGTTCGAGCGCGCGGTGCGCTCGGCCAACGGCGAGGACGTGCTGTACGTCTTCCACGCCCCCGCCGACGGCCACCGGCTGCTGCTGCCGTACAACCTCATCCGCAAGGAGGCCGCCGCCCCGCTGCACGTCCAGGGCAGCGCGCTGTACGAGGACGGCACCCTGATCACGCTGCGGCCCGCCGAGGGCGGCGAGCCCGGCCGCGTGCACACCCTCCAGCGCTGGCACACCCCCTTCCTGTCCGACACCTACGCCGCCGCCCGCCCGGTCGGCGACGGCCCGCTGGCCCGGATCGGCAACCCCGACCTGGTCCGGGCGGTCTCCGACGCGCTGTCGGTGGCCCGCGCCGCCCTGGAGCCCGAGCCCGCCGCGGCCGTCTACGAGGCACTGACCGCCGCCGCCGAGCGCGTTCTGGACCGCCACCACTGGCTCGCCGACCCGGCCGCGCAGGACCTGGCCGGACCGCTGACCGAGGTGCGCGACACCGCCCGCCAGGTGCTCGCCGAGTACGCCCGGGTCCGGGAGTCGGCCGCGCGGGCCGCCGCGGCGGCCGACGAGGCGGAGGCGCGGATCACCGCGCTCGGCCGCCGGGTACGCGGCGAGGCCGCCGCGTCCGCGGACGAGTGGGTCACCCGCCTCACCGAACTACGCGGCGCGCAGGGCCGGTTGGCGACGCTGCGGGAGATGCGGCAGGCCGACCCGGCCCGGCTGGACGCCCTGGACGCGCTGCTGGCCAGGGAACTGGCCGAGGCCGCGGCCCGCGCCGCCGCGCACTTCGCCGACGAGGCCGCCTTCGACGGCTACCGGCAGCGGGTCGCCGACGTGGCCGCGCGGGTCCCGCGGGCCGCCACCGCCGCCGACACCGCGCCGCTGGCCGCGGCCCTCGACGAGCAGGCGGCGGGCCTGGCCACCGTCACCGAGACCGCGGGCACCCTGGAGATCACGGACGCGACCGTACGCACCCGCATCCTGGCCACCGCCGCCGACGTGCTCGGTGCGGTCAACCACGCCAGGGCCGTACTCGCCTCACGCAGAAGGGAGTTGCTCGCCGCCGAGACCGGCGCGGAGTTCGCCGCGCAGAGCGCGCTGCTCGCCCAGAGCATCGCCGCGGCCCTCGACGCGGCCGGCACCCCCGAGGCGTGCGAGGAGCAACTCGGCCGCCTGCTGGTGCAGATCGAGAACCTCGCCACCCGGTTCGCCGCCGACGAGGAACGGCTCGCGGCGCTCGACGCCCGCCGCGAGGAGGTGCGGGGGACCTTCGCCGCCCGCAAGCAGGCGCTCGCCGACGAACGCGCCCAGCGCGCCCAGCGGTTGACCGCCAGCGCGGCCCGGCTGCTGGACGGCATCCGGCGCCGCGCGGCCACCCTCGGCTCCGCCGACGCGATCCACACCTACTTCGCCTCGGACCCGCTCGCCGCCGAACACCGCAGGATCGCCGAGGAGTTGCGCACGCTCGGCGACCCCGCGCGGGCCGCGGAACTCGGCTCCGCGCTCGCCGCCGCCCGCCAGGCCGCCATCGGCGCCCTGCGCGACCGGCTCGACCTGTACGAGGACGGCGGCGCCGCGATCCGGCTGGGCCGGCACCGCTTCGCGGTCAACACCCAGCCCCTCGACCTCGCGCTCGTCCCGCACGCCGACGGCCTCGCCTTCACCCTCACCGGCACCGACTACCTCGCCCCGGTGGACGACCCCGCCTTCGCGGCCACCCGCGCCTTCTGGTCCCGGCCGCTGGTCTCGGAGTCCCCGCGGCTGTCCCGGGCGGAGTTCCTCGCCGGCGGGCTGCTGCTTGACCAGCTCGCCTCGGGCGCCCCGGCCACCGGCGACGTGCCCGCGAGGGTACGGGCGGCCGTCGCCGAGCGCGCGTCGGAAGGGTATGAGCGGGGGGTGCACGACCACGACGCGGTGCTGCTCCTCACGGCGCTCGCCGAACGTGCCTCGCACGCCGGGCTGTTGCGGTACTCCGCCGGCACCCGGGCGGGCGCCCTGCTCTTCTGGACCTACGGCAGCCGGCCCGCCGAACGCACCGCGTGGACGGCGCGGGCCCGCTCGCTCAGCCGGGCGCGGACCACGTTCGGCGGGGCCGGCGCCGGGCGGGCGCTGGACGCTCTTGCCACCGAACTCGGCTCCGCCGCACGGGACTTCCTGCTCGCCGCCGGCCTGCCGGAACCGGTCCGCCCGGCCCCGGACTCGGCGACCGACGCCTTGCTGCTGGGGGAGTACCTGGTCGCCGAACTCGCCGCCGAGCAGGCCGGTTTCGCGGTCGGCCCCGGCGCCCGCACGGTCGTGGCCCGGCTGACCGAAGCGCTGGGCGGCCCGGACGCGGTGCCGTACAAGGAGTTCAGCGCCGATCTCGACGCGCTGGGTGGGGAGTCGGACGCCGGGCTGGGCGCGCGCTGGCAGCTCGCCCGGGCCTGGCTCGGCCCGTTCGCCGGCGAAGCCGACGGCGCCGACAGTGCGGACGTAGCCGAAGGCCCGGGCGCCGGCGACCTGGTGGAGGCCGCGGCCGGACTGGTCTGCGGCGCCGGGGCCGTACGGTACGAAGTGGACGCCGAGGTCGAGGTGACGGTGCGCGGGCTGCTCGCGGCGCACCCCAGGGCCGTGGACGGCGCCATGACCCTGCGGGTGGACGAACTCCTCACCCGGGTAAGGAGGTTCACCGCCGAGGAGGTGCCGGCGTACCGCGCGTACCAGCGGCACCGTACGGCCGTGGTCGCCGCCGAGCGGGACCGGCTCGCGCTGGACGGCTACCGGGCCCGCCCCCCGGCCGGCTTCGTCCGCAACCGGCTGCTGGACGAGGTGTACCTGCCGCTGGTCGGCGACAGCCTGGACAAGCAGTTCGGCCCGGCCGGCGGCCTGCTGATGCTCATGTCCCCACCCGGATACGGCAAGACCTCGCTGGTGGAGTACGTCGCGAGCAGCCTCGGCCTGGCACTGGTCGGCGTCTCCGGGCCCGCCCTCGGCAGCGGCACCACCTCGCTCGACCCCGAACGCGCCCCCGACGCCGCCGCCCGGCGCGAGCTGGAGAAGGTGCGGCTCGCCCTGGAGATGGGCTCCAACGTGCTGCTCTACCTCGACGACATCCAGCACGCCTCGGCGGAGTTCCTGCAGAAGTTCATCCCGCTGTGCGACGCGCAGCGCCGGATCGAGGGCCCGGCGGGTGCGTACGACCTGCGCGGCAAGAGGTTCGCGGTGTGCATGGCGGGCAACCCGTACACCGAGTCCGGAGCGCTCTTCCGGGTGCCCGACATGCTCGCCAACCGCGCCGACGTGTGGAACCTCGGGGATGTGCTGACCGGGCGGGAGGACCTGTTCGCCTTCAGCTACGTGGAGAACGCGCTCACCGCGAACCCGGTGCTCGCCCCGCTGGCCGGGCGCGACCGGGCCGACCTCGATCTGCTGGTACGGCTCGCCGCCGACGATCCGACCGCCCGCGCGGCGGACCTGGCGCACCCCTACTCCGATGCCGAGCGGGCGGAGATCCTCGCGGTGCTGCGGCACTTGCTGCGGGCTCGGGACGTCCTGCTCACCGTCAACGCGGCGTACATCGACTCCGCGGGGCGGGACGACGCGTCCCGCACCGAGCCGCCGTTCCTCCTACAGGGGTCCTACCGCAACATGAACCGGCTCGCCGGGAGGATCACCGCGACCATGAACTCCGCGGAGCTCGACGCCGCCGTCACCGACCACTACCGGGCCGAGGCCCAGACCCTCGCGCACGGCGCCGAAGCGGCTCTCCTCAAACTGGCAGCCCTCCGAGGCACCCTCACCCCCACCCAATCCGCCCGCTGGACCCACCTCAAATCCCCCTACCCCTCCCCCTGACCCCCCCTGCGTGCCCCTGCGGGGTGGCCGCCTCGCCCTCGTCCGCGGGCCGGTGGGTGGCTGGTCGCGCAGTTCCCCGCGCCCCCCTGCGGGGTGGCTGCCTCGTCCTCGTCCGCGGGCCGGTGGGTGGCTGGTCGCGCAGTTCCCCGCGCCCCCCTGCGGGGTGGCCGCCTCGTCCTCGTCCGCGGGCCGGTGGGTGGCTGGTCGCGCAGTTCCCCGCGCCCCTGGGTGGGTGCCCCTTCCGGTTGGTCGTTCACCTTGCGGTGCGTGGTGGGCTTGTCGCGCAGTTCCCCGCGCCCCTGTTGGGGGTTGCTCGCCGTTGTCGGGTGTCCGTTCCCCCCTGCCCGGTACGGGTGCCTGCGCGCTGCGGAGCAGCCGCACATACCCAGGGGCGCGGGGAACTGCGCCACCAGCCACAGTGCAGCGGCACCGTGGAACGGCGAACAACCACCCCCAGGGGCGCGGGGAACTGCGCGACCAGCCACGGTGCCGGGGCACTGTGGAACGGCGGGCGAGCACCCCCAGGGGCGCGGGGAACTGCGCGACAAGCCAGAGCCGGCCGTCAGAGGAGGACGAGGCAGCCACCCCGCAGGGGGGCGCGACCGCCCACCACCGGCGGGTGGTCCCTGGGCCGACAGGACGGGGGCACCCGGGGGGGTCAGGGGCGGCCACCCCGCAGGGGCCCGCGGGGACGGATCGGAACCCCGACGGTGGGGAGCCGTACACCGAGTCGACGGACCGCGAGCATGAGGAGCCACGCCACGACCCCGCCCAGTACGAACCCCACCAGGACGTCATGGGGGTAGTGCACGCCGATCCACACCCGGGACGCCCCGAGAAGAAGGGCGAACGGGACCGCGATCCGCCCGAGTCGCCGGTCGGCGAGAAGAAGGGCCACCGCCGAAGCCGCCGCGATCGCCGAATGATTGCTGGGGAAGGACCAGTCCCCGAGAGCAGGGCACGCCTCGACCGTGGGAGCGACATGCAGCGTCTGGCAAGGCCGTTGCTCGGTGAAGATCGACTTGACGATGTCGTTCGCAAGGAAGGCGAGGACCACGACCACCGGCACCGCCAGCACCGCTGCCATCCGCGCCCGGTCGCCCCCACCCCGCGCCCGCCACCACGCCCAGAGCATGAGGACCGCGAACACGCCCACCCCGTAATCGCTGAAGAGCCGCACCACGCTGTCGAGCGGACCGGGCGTGTGCTGCGAGAGACGCACGACCCAGCGGTAGAGGCCCGCGTCGAACCCGGCGTTCATGACCCCTCCGGAGGGACGACGGCGTGGCGCCCGCGCGCCCGCTCACGCCGCCCGCGCCGCAGTTCCACCGCGAGCGGCACCAGCGACACGACGACCGCGACCGCGACGATCGGCAGCAGATAGTGATCGACGTTCGGCACGGACGAGCCGAGCCCGTAGCCGGCCAGCACGAGCCCGACCGTCCAGACCGCGCCGCCGACCGCCTGCCACAGCGTGAAGGTGCGGACGGGCACCGCCAGCGCCCCGGCCAGCGGGTTGAGCACGGTGCGCACCACCGGGACGAAACGGGCCAGCACCACGGCCCTGGCGTGTCCGTACCGGGCGAGCAGGTCGGTCGCGCGCGCCGCGCCCTCGTGCAGCCGCCGGCCCCGGGACCTGGCCAGCAGCGCGGGACCGGCTCTGCGGCCGAGCACGTAACCCGTTTGGGCGCCCAGCAGCGCACCGGCGAGCGCGGCGATCAGCACCTGCCAGAGCGTGAGGTGCACCGCGCCCGAGGCGCCCGGCGCGCACAGCAGCCCCGCGGTGAAGAGCAGGGAGTCGCCGGGCAGGAAGAAGCCGACCAGCAGGCCGGTTTCGGCGAAGAGCACGACCGCGATGCCGAGGGCGCCGAAAGAGGCGAGCACGGAGTTGGCGCTGAGCGGGTTCAAGGCGAGGTGCGCGGCCGGTTCGGCCGCCGCATGGGCGACGAGTACGGGCACGGGCAGAGGCATGGCGGTGGAGCCCTCCCATAATGGTTCAGGGGGCGCCTGCGGCGACCCCTACCGACTACAGTGATGTAGACGGTCTACAGCACTGTAGACGAATGAGGCGGAAGGGGCGATCGAGCCATGCCGGAGCCGAGCGCGGGCCGCCGCCCGTCGGGCGAGCTGGAGGCGAGCGTCCTGGCCGCGCTGTGGGCGGCCGGCGGCCGCCCGCTCACCCCCGCTGACGTGCAGCGCGAACTCGGCACCGCCCTGGCGCGCACCACCGTCACCACGATCCTGGCCCGGCTGTACGAGAAGGGCTCCGTCAGCCGCGCCCGCTCCGGCCGCGGCTACGCCTACCTGCCGGTCCAGGACTCCCCGGGGCTCGCCGCCCGCCGGATGCGCAGCGAGCTGGACAAGTCCGCGAGCGACGACCGAGGCACCGTACTGGCCCGGTTCGTCTCCGGGCTCGGGCCCGACGACGAGAAGGTGCTGCGCGAGCTGCTGGCGCAGGCCGGCGAGGCGCCCGCCGCGGCCGGGGACGGCCACGGAACCGGAACCGGAACCGGAGCTGGAACCGGAAACGGTCGCGAAAGCGTCCACGGAAACGGCTACCACGCGGGGGATCACATGGGGGACGAGGAGGTCCGGTGAACTTCTCCGTCTGGCTGCCCCTGCTGCTGCCGCTGCTCGCCGCGCCCGCCGCCCGCCGGCTCGCCGACGCGCTGCCGCCGCGCACCGCCGCGTGGCTGCTGGCCGTGTCCGCGGCCCTGCTCGCGATGTGCAGCACCGCCGCGCTCGGGCTGCTCGCCGGGGCGGGCGCGCTGCGGCTGCCGCCGGTGGCCGCGCTCGGCCACCTCGTGCTGCCCGTGGTCGGCGACCAGGTCACCGTGCCGGCCGCCTGCGTGGCCGCCGGGCTGCTCGCCGTCGTCGCGGTGGCGCTCGTCCGGGCGGTACGGCGCCACGTCCTGCTCGCGGACCGCGCCCGGCGCGGCGCGGACGACTCCGGTACGGCCGCGGGCGACCTCACGGTGCTCAGTGACCCGCGGCCCGACGCGTACGCCCTTCCCGGGCGGTTCGGGCAGCCCGGGCGGATCGTCGTCACCTCGGGGATGCTGCGGGCCCTCGACCCGGCCGAGCGGGAGGCGCTCCTCGCCCACGAGCGGGCCCACCTCGCCGGGCGGCACCACCTCTTCCTCGCGGTACTCGCGCTCGCCTGCGCCTGCCATCCCGCGCTCCGGCTGTTGCGGGTGCCGCTGTCCTACGCGCTGGAGCGGGCCGCGGACGAGGCCGCCGCCGAGGCCGTCGGGGACCGTCGGGTCGCCGCTCTCGCGATCGGGCACGCGGCCCTTGCCGGGCGGGCCCTGCCGCGGCCCTACGCCGCCCTCTCCGCCACCACCGGGCCCGTGCCCCGGCGGGTCTCCGCGCTCCTCTCCCCCCGGGCCGCCCGTGCGCCCCGCGCGGTCGCCGCTCTTCTCGCCGGCGCCCTCGCGCTCTCCGCCGGCTGCGCCCTCCACGCCGCCTACGAACTCCACGGCAACATCGAGGTGGCCCAGGGCGAGCCCCGCTGACCTCCTACGGAGAAACCCGGCCGATTCCCCCCGGGCGCCCCCGGCCCGCCTCCGGCCAGGGGCGTCGAACCCGCCTACGGCCCGCCGCGCCCCGGCCTGCCTGCCGCCAGGGGCGTCGAACTTGCCTCCGGCCAGTCGCACGCCGGGTGCGTCTACGGTCAGGGGCGCCGAGCCCGGCTCCGGACAGGAGCGCCCCGTCCCGCCTACGGCCAGGGGCGCCCCGTCCCGCCTACGGTCAGGGGCGCCGAGCCCGGCTCCGGCCAGTCGCACGCCGGGTGCGTCTACGGTCAGGGGCGTCGAACCCGGCTCCGGACAGCCGCGCCCCGGCCCGTCTACGGCCCGCCGCACCCCGGCCCGCGCCTGCGGCCACGCGCTGCCGCGGCTGCGGCAAGGCCCGAGGCCGCGGGCCCGAGGCGGCGTCACCCCGCGGACCCTCGGGGGCGTGACGTCGCTCACGTCACGGTGACGACGGTGGCGCCGGGGCCTTCGCCCGGCGCATGTCACCGATGGTCTGCCACAACCGCAGCGCCCGTTCCTGGTGCCGGCGTGCGAGGTCGTGGGCGCCGGCGGCGGCGTCCAGGTCGCCGATCAGTTGCCAGCAGGCGGCTTCGTCGTGGCGGTCGCCGTGCCGGTGGAAGAGTTCGGCCGCGCGTTCCAGCGCCGGGCCCGCCCGGTCCCGGTCGTGCCGGCCGGCGTACACGCGGCCGACTTCCAGCAGCGTGTACGCGGCGCATCGCTCGTCGGCCATGTCCTCGAAGGTGGCCAGCGCCTGCCGCAGGCAGCGCAGCGCCTCGTCCGGATCGCCACGCCGGTCGTGCAGCCGGCTGAACCGCCGCAGCACGACCGCGACCCGGTGCCCGTCGTCGAGCGCCCTGGCCTGGCGCAGGGCCCGGCCGAACCAGGACTCGGCCTCGTCGAGGTCACCGTGCATGAGCCGCATCACGGCCATCGATCCGGACAGCTGCGCTTCGAGGTGCCGGTCGCCCTCACTGACCGCGATGGCCAGCGCGTGCTCGACACGGTCGGCGCCTTCGCCGTAACGGCCCCGCACCCGGCTGATCGTGCTCAGCATGGCCAGCGACAGTGCCTCGCCGCGCCTGTCGCCGCCGTCCTTGCACAGCCTGACGGAGGACTCCAGGGCACCGGTCGCCTCGTCGAAGTCGTCCTGATAGATGTGCAGTTGGCCAAGGCCGCGCAGCAGCACCGATGCGCCGCGTGCGTTGCCGGAGGTCTCGGCCGCGCCCAGGGCGAGCCGGTGCCCGTGCTCCCAGTCCTGGTACAGGCACCGGTGGTCGTAGTAGGTCACCGTGCCGGCGGTCAGTTCCCAGGCCAGCTCGTCCAGTTTCCAGTCCACGGCCAGTTTCACCGCGCCGAGCAGGGTGGCGCGTTCGGCGTCGAACCAGCCGACCGGGTCGGCCGTCAACCGGGCCACGACCGCGTCGGGCAGCGACCGGCGCGGCGCGGAACCGGGCTCGCCGACCAGCAGCCCGGCCGGCAGCCGGGCGGTGCCGCGCCCGGCCAGGTCGAGCCAGGTGGACAGCACCCGGACCATCGCGTCGCGCTTGTCCGCCGCCGGCAACCGGGTGGCCGCCTCCACGGCACAGGTCCTGATCAGGTCGTGCAACCGGTAGCGCGGCTGGCCGAGGGCGTCGGTGGTGGTGAGCCGCACCAGGCTGGCGTCGACGAGGGCGTCCAGCACCTCGTCGGCGTCCGGGCGGTCCAGCAGCGGGCCGACCACCCAGCCGGGCAGGGTCTGGGCGCCGAGCAGACCCAGCAGGCTCAGCGCGCGCACCGCGTCGGCGGGCAGCAGCCGCAAGCTCAGTTCGACGCTGGCCCGCACGCTGAGGTCCCCGATCCTCAGCTCGGCCAGCCGCCGGGACTCGTCCTCGATCCGTTCCCGCAACACCCGCAGCGACCAGGCCGGGCGGCCGGCGAGCTTGGCACCGGCGATCCGGATCGCCAGCGGCAGGTTGCCGCAGCAGTCGAGTATCGCGTCGGCCTCCGCCGGTTCCCGCTCGATCCGCCGCCGCCCGACGATGCCGGTGAACAGCTCCCGGGCCTCCGCCGGGCTCAGCACGTCCAGGTCGACGTGCCGGGCGCCGGGAAGGTGCGTCAACAGGGTGCGGCTGGTGATCAGCACGGCACAGCCGTCGGCCCCCGGCAGCAGCGGCAGCACCTGGTCGGCGTGCCCGGCGTCGTCCAGCACCACGAGCATCCGGTGGCCCGCCAGCAACGAGCGGAAGAGCGCGGCCCGTTCGGACACCCCGTTCGGGATCGCGCTGCCGGTGACCCCCAACGCGCGCAGCGCCTCGGCCAGCATCAGTGCCGGGTCGCGCGGCTCGTCCGATGTCCCGGCGAGGTCGAGGTACAGCTGCCCGTCGGGAAAGGAGGCGCTCGCCAGCCGTGCGGCGTGCGTCGCCAGGCAGGACTTGCCGACACCGGGACCGCCCACGACGACGGCCACAGGGGACCGGTCCGGCGCCGACCCGCCGAGTAACCGGGCCACCTCTGCCAGCGCGTCGGCCCGTCCCACGAAGTCGGGCAGGTCGAGCGGAAGCTGGCGCACCGGCATCGCCATGACCGGTCCGGTGGCGGCGGCGCCGGGCTCCTCCGGCCGGTCGTCCGGGGGACCGCTCGCCGGGACAGCGGCCGCCAGGGCGGGATCGGCCACGAGGATGCGCCGGTGCAGCGCCTGGAGCGGCGGGGAGGGGTCGACGCCGAGTTCGTCCGCGAGCGTCCGGCGCAGCCGCTCGTACACCTCCAGCGCTTCGCCCTGGCGCCGGCTCCGGTAGAGGGCGACCATCAGGTGTTCGGCGACCTGCTCGTCATAGCGGTGCTCGCGCAGCAGTGCGGCCAGTTCCTCGATGACCTCACGATGCCGCCCCAGGTCGAGTTCGACACCCAGACACCGTTTGTGCGTGGCCGCGCGCTTCTCGTTCAGGCGGGCCGCGTCCGACTGGAGGACCCGGCTCGCGATGCCGGTCAGGGCGTTGCCGCGCCAGCAGGCCAGCGCGCGCCGCAGCCCGGCGGCCGTCTCGATCGGAGCGCCGTACCGCGGGGCGAGGTTCCGCTCGTGGTCGAACTCCAGGAGGTCGAGCTGGTCCGGGTCCAGGTGGATCTGGTAGCCGCCGCGCCGCGTGCTGATCAGGGAGCGGGGCGCTCCGCACGCGGCGAGGTTGCGGCGCAGCCCGGACAGGGCGTCCTGGACCTGGCGGACCGCGGTGGCGGGCACCTTCTCGTCCCACATCACGGCAACGAGCCGCTCCATGGCGACGAGGTCGTTCGCGTCGATCAGAAGCGCGGCCAGCATCTTGGCCTGCCGCGGTCCGTCGAGTCGGACCTCGCGCCCGGTGATCTGGGCGTGTAACGGACCCAGCACGCCGAATCTCATGTCCCCCCCGGCACTTCACGATCAGCGCCGAACCCCCGTCCGACCTGGCACTAGGACGAATCTAGGACGGCCGGCGGACGAGTGTCCATACGGTCGCCGCAGAAGGGCCCGACACCACCGCGCCACCCCGGCGCGACGCTCGATGGCGAGGGCTGAGGAAGCGACCCGACCGCACCTGACCACCTGACCAGCAGGCCACGCCCCGGGTTCGTGCCGGTGGCGGACCGCTGCCATGCTCCAGGAGGAGCGATGAAGACGACGCAGAAGCGTTCCAAAGTCCTCGCCCTGACCGCCACCGCCGTGCTGGCCGGATGCTCGCTGCCGGTGCTGGCGGCCGGATCGGCGAGCGCCACCGACTGCCTGCGGTCGGTCGGCACGGTCTTGAACCTGGTCGCCGACAACCAGCACATCGGCGTGTTCTACCAGGGGTTCGACCAGTGCAACAAGACCGCCTACGCGGAGCTTCACTTCGACAGCTCGAAGGCGTCGAGCGAGGTCACCTCGACCGACCCGTACACGGACAACTGGATTCAGATCGCCGACCGGGTGCCCAGCGGACCGCGGCTGAAGAACAGCGTCCTGCCCAGCGGGGACTTGTACTGGGACGCGGGCTCGGTATCGGTCGAGCAGCCCGATGAGGAGATCTTCGACGCCTCCACCAGCTTCTACTACTGGACCGGCAGCCACATCGCGGACTGCTACGCCGTGACGGGCTGGAAGTACGCGGACGGCAGCCCCCAAGGTGCCCACGCGAACTGCCAGGACGTCTGACGGGCGATGCCCCGCCGGCCCGGCCGCCGGCCCGAACCTGTGGGCGGCCGGCCCGCGGCGGGCGGTGCGGCAGGATGGGGGGATGGAGTGGCTCGGTACGGGGGAAGCGGAGGTCGCGGCTTCGCAGCTCGCGGGGGCGGGGGAGCAGTGGGCGGCCGTCGCGGCCGAAGCGTACGCGCGGGTCCTACGTGAAGCGGCGGCGCGGGGGTGGCAGGACGCGGACCTGGTACGGATGGCCGGGCGGGAGCTGGGCGCCGACCACCACCGGCTGGCCGAGGCCCTCGCGGCGCGGCCCGGGCCGCGGCAGCGGATCGCCGAGTTCGTCGCCGGGGAACGGCTGGACCGCTTCTCGGCGGCCCTCCTCGTCGTCGAACTGCTGCGCCTGTACGCCACCCTCCCCCCGATCACCGCCCTGACCGTCCCCCCGCCGCCCCACCCGGGGGGAGGGCCCGGCGGCAAGGCCCTCGCCCGTATCCGCGCCCTGCTGGCGAAAGCGGAGTCCACCGGTTTCCCGGAGGAGGCCGAAGCGCTGTCGGCGAAGGCCCAGCACCTGATGGCCCGGCACAGCATCGACGCGGCCGCGCTGGCCGCCGCGCACGGCGGCGGCCCCGACGCACCCGCCGCCCGCAGGATCGGCGTGGACCGTCCCTACGAAGGCGCGAAAGCGCTCCTCCTGGACGCGGTGGCCGCCGCCAACCGCTGCGAGTCCGTCTGGTCCTCGGAATTCGGCTTCGCCACGGTCGTCGGGCACCCCGCGGACCTGGAAGCGGTCGAGGTGATGTTCACCTCGCTCCTGGTGCAGGCCGACCGCGCCCTGCACCGCGGCCGCTCCTCCCGCTCCCGCGACTTCCGCGAGTCCTTCCTGATCGCGTACGCCGCCCGGGTCAGGGAACGCCTCACCGCCGCCACCGACGCCGAGGTCGCCGAGGCCGCCCGCGAGGCCGGTCCCGCACTGCTGCCGGCCCTGGCCGCCCGCGACCTCGCCGTGCGCGACACCACGCGGCGCCTGTTCCCCCGGACCACCGCCACCCGGCTCAAGGGCCGCGACCCGGACGGCTGGCGGCACGGCCGTACCGCCGCCGACCGCGCCCGACTCCGCGACGGGTAGGAGCCGGCGGCCGTCAGCCGGCGTGATCGCGCCTCAGCCCTGGCCGGTGTCGATCACGCAGAAGCGGTTTCCCTCGGTGTCCGCGAGCACCACGAAGTCGGCGTCCTCGGGATAGTCGTGCCAGTCCACCCGCCGCGCGCCCAGCGCCAGCAGCCGCTCCACCTCCGCGGCCTGGTCGGCCGCGTCCCCCGCGTACAGGTCCAGGTGCACCCGGGGGTACTCCTGCACCGGGGTCTCGCTCAGCCCCAGCGACAGCTGCGGCCCACTCCCGGCGGCGGGTACCAGCACGACCCAGTCGTCCTCCGGCTCCTCCCGCGGCACGTAGTCCAGCGCTCGCATCCAGAACGCCGACGCCCGCGCCACGTCGCCGACGCCCATCACCACCGAACCGATTCTCAGCATGCCCCGCATTCTCCACGGCCCCGGAACGCGCGGGCGTACCCGGAACATGCGGGCAGGCCCGGAACGCGCGGGCAGGCCCGGAACATGCGGGCGGCCCCG
>NZ_JBFBIV010000096.1:0-30399 GCF_040702025.1 Streptomyces sp. NPDC088194
ACCCCCCATCGGTCCCCCCACCCCACAACAGCACCCCCGCACCCCCCATCGGCCCCCCACCCCACAACAGCACCCCCGCACCCCCCATCGGCCCCCCACCCCACAACAGCACCCCCGCGCCGCTCATTGGTTGCCGTGCTCCGCGACAGCACCCCCCCCCCGCCCCCATCGGTCCCCCCACCCCACAACAGCACCCCAGCGCGCCTGGAGGGGGTGGAGGTCTTCCGGGAGGGGGGGGCGGGGGGTCAGTGGGGCGTTGGGGGGTGGAGGGATTGGGTCAGGGCGGAAGCGGCTTCGTAGGGGTCGGGGGCCTCGGTGATCGCGCGGACGACGACGATCCGGCGGGCGCCGGCGTCGAGCACGGCGGGGAGGTTCGAGAGATCGATCCCGCCGATCGCGAACCAGGGCCGTTCCGTGCCGAGGGCGGCGGCGTGGCGGACGAGGGAGAGCCCGGGAGCGGGGCGCCCTGGTTTCGTGGGGGTCGGCCACACCGGCCCGGTGCAGAAGTAGTCCGCGCCGGGCTCGACCGCCGCGGCGTCCACCTCGGCCTCGGCGTGGCAGGACCGGCCGATCAGCACGTCGGGGCCGAGCAGGGCGCGGGCGGCGGGCACCGGCAGGTCGTCCTGCCCCAGGTGCAGCACGTCGGCGCCGGCCGCGTGCGCGACGTCGGCCCGGTCGTTGACCGCGAGCAGCTTGCCGTGCCGGCGGCACGCGTCGGCGAGTATGTCGAGCGCGGCCAGCTCCTGGCGGGCCTCGATGCCCTTGTCGCGGAGCTGGATGATGTCGACGCCGCCGCGCAGCGCCGCGTCGGCGAACTCGGCGAGGTCGCCGCGGGCGGTACGCGCGTCCGTGCACAGGTAGAGCCGCGCGTCGGCGAGGCGGGCGGACGCAGCTGGAGTGGGCATCGCGGGCTCCCGGGGTCGATGCGCCCCGGGCGGGCCGCCGCCGTGCACGCACGCGGGTGCGGTACGGGCGTGGCGGCGGCCCCCGGCGGGCGCGGGCTACACGGCGAGCGCCTGCGCGCGGCGCTTCACCTCGGTCCCGCGATTCTCGCGCAGCGCGTTGGCGGGGGTGCCGGGCAGGGTCGGGTCAGGCGTGAAGAGCCACTCGAGGGCCTCGTCGTCCGTGAACCCGTCGTCCTTCAGCAGCGTCAACGTGCCGGGCAGCCCCTTGACGATCTTTCCGTCTCCGATGAAGTCGCTCGGCACCATCAGGACCTTGTTCTCCCCGCGGCGAACCGCGATGAGCTGCCCTTCCTTGATCAGCGGTCGAATCCGGGTCACTTCGAGGCCGAGACGCTCCGCGACCTCGGGCAGGGTGAGCCAGGAGGGGACGAGAGCGTCAATGTGTGCGTCAACCGACGAGAAAACAGTCACGGGACAAGCCTGCCACCTGCGGCCGACAATCGCTCCCAACGCTGAGCCGTCACGGTAGTGGTGCCCGCCGTGTCGTGCCCGCGCCCGGGCCGGTCAGCGGGGCACCGCGGACTTCAGCGGCACCGCCGGGTCCGCGGCGAGCGCGGGGTCCGGCTCGAAGCCGGCCGCGATCAGCTTGCGGGCCTGTGCCATGTCCCGCGGCCGCTCCACCGCGAGGAGCGCCACCAGCACGCCGCGGCGCAGCCACAGCACCGACCAGGACGTGCCGGAGGGGTCCCCGCGGGTGAGCAACTGGTCGTCGTCCCGGTGGAATCCGGCGTACTGCACGAAGCGGCCGAACTGCTCGGACCAGAAGTACGGCACCGGGTCGTAGGTCTCCTCGCCGCCGAGGAGGTTCGCGGCGGCGGTGCGCGGCCCCTGGACGGCGTTGTCCCAGTGGTGGATGAGCAGGCGCCGGTTGTAGCGGGCCGAGGGGAAGGACGCGCAGTCGCCGACCGCGTAGACGTCGGGCGCGGTCGTCCGCAGCCGCTCGTCGGCCTGTACCGCGCCCTGCGGGTCCAGGGTCACCCCGGAGCCGGCCAGCCAGCCCGTGGAGGGCCGGGCGCCGACCCCGACCACCACCGCGCCGGCCGCCAGCCGGCTGCCGTCGGCGAGCACCACCCCGCCCGCCTCGACCGCGGCCACCGGCGTGCCGGTCCGCAGGGTGACGCCCGCTTCGTCGTACCAGCCGGTCATGTGTGCGGTGACGGAGGCGGGCAGCACCCCGGCGAGGGGGCGGTCGGCCGCCTCCACGACCGTCACCTCGCAGCCGGCCTGCCGGGCCGCCGTCGCGAACTCGGCGCCGATCCAGCCGGCGCCGACCACCACGACGTGCTCGCGCCGGTCGAGTACGGGGCGCAGCGCGGCGGCGTCGTCCAGGGTGCGCAGCGGGTGCACGCCGGGCAGGCCGGCCGTGCCGGGCAGGGCCACCGCGTACGCGCCGGTCGCCAGCACGAGCGCGTCGTAGTCCACCCGCCCGGTGTCGGTGATCAGTTCGTGCCGCTCGGCGCGCAACGCCTGCGCGTGCACGCCCAGCCGCAGGTCCACGTCGAGCGCGGCGAAGTCGACGTCGAAGTGCACGTCGGTGAGGGCGCCGCCCTCCGCGCCGAGCAGCACCGCCTTGGACAGCGGCGGGCGGTCGTACGGCAGGTGCGGCTCGTCTCCCAACAGGGTGATCCGGCCGCGCCACCCCTGCCGGCGCAACTCGACGGCCGTCTGCACGCCGGCCATGCCGGCTCCCACGATCACTGCGTGACGCTCGCTCACCCGGCCACGTTAACCCGTCGGTGCCGCGGCGGACGCCCGCCCCGTCCGCGCCGCGGACCTGCTTCGCCCTCGACGCGGCGGCGGACGGGGGCGGTCGGGCGGCGGACGGGGGCGGCGTCCGGGCCGGGGCCCTCCGCTAAGCTGGCCGGCAAGCGAGATCGCGGGAGCCCGGGCGGACCGGGCTGAGAGGGTGGCTGGTCGGCCGCCGACCGTACGAACCTGATCCGGGTCATGCCGGCGAAGGGAGCAGCCGAGACTCATGCGTACCCGAACAACGGACGTCCTCGTCGTGGGGGGCGGCATCATCGGGCTGGTGACGGCGTGGCGCGCCGCCCAGCGCGGGCTGGCCACGGTGGTGGCCGACCCGTCCCCAGGCGGCGGAGCCGCCCACGTGGCGGCGGGCATGCTCGCCGCGGTGACGGAGTTGCAGTACGGCGAGCAGACGCTGCTCGACCTGAACCTGGCGTCGGCCGCGCGCTACCCGGACTTCGTCGCGGAGTTGACCGCGGCCACCGGCCTGGACACCGGCTACCGCCCGTGCGGCACCCTCGCGGTGGCGCTGGACGCGGACGACCGGGCGGACCTGCGCGACCTGCACGCGTTCCAGACCTCGCTCGGACTTTCCGCGCAGTGGCTGAGCGGGCGGGACTGCCGCCGGCTGGAGCCGCTGCTGGCCCCCGGGGTGCGCGGCGGCCTGCGGGTGGACGGCGACCACCAGGTCGACCCGCGCCGGCTGGCCGCGGCGCTGCTGGGGGCCGCGCGGGCCGCGGGCGTGGAGTTCGTCCGGGCGAAGGCGGTCCGGGTGGAGTGCGCCGGCGACCGGGTCACCGGCGCGGAACTCGCCGACGGCACAAGGGTGTCGGCGGGCCGTACCGTGCTGGCCGCGGGCTGCGAGAGCGGCCGGCTGCCGGGGCTGCCGGAGGACGCGCTGCCGCCGGTGCGGCCGGTGAAGGGGCAGATCCTGCGGCTGCGGGTGCCGGCCGCGCGGGCGCCGTTCCTGTCGCGCACGGTCCGCGCGGTGGTCCGCGGCAGCCACGTCTACCTGGTGCCGCGGGAGAACGGCGAGCTGGTACTCGGCGCGACCAGCGAGGAGTTCGGCTGGGACACCGCGGTGACCGCCGGCGGGGTGTACCAGCTCCTTCGGGACGCGCACGAGTTGGTACCCGGGATCACCGAACTCCCGCTCACCGAGACGCTGGCGGGACTGCGGCCGGGCTCCCCCGACAACGCGCCCCTGCTCGGGCCGTCTGAGCTGGACGGCCTGCTGCTCGCCACCGGGCACCACCGCAACGGTGTGCTGCTCACCCCGATCACCGGGGACGTGCTCGGCCACGTCCTGGACACCGGCGAACTTCCCGACTACGCCAGGCCGTTCGGGGCCGGCCGGTTCGCGGCGACCGCGCGTGAGGAGCAGGCGGTATGACGATCAGCGTGCTCGTCAACGGGGAGCGGCGCACCCTCGACGAACCGATCGAACTCGGCGCCCTCGTGGCGCGGTTCACCGCGGCGCCCTCCGGGGTGGCCGCCGCTCTCAACGAGACCGTCGTACCGCGCTCGCGCTGGGCCGCGACCCCGCTGGCCGAGGGCGACCGGGTGGAGATCCTCACCGCGGTGCAGGGAGGCTGACCGTGACGACATCGGTGAAGTCCGCGGGGACGGCCGATCCGCTGCGGATCGGGGACGCCGTGTTCGGGTCCCGGCTGATCATGGGGACCGGCGGGGCGCCCAGTCTCGACGTGCTGGAGCAGGCGCTCCTCGCGTCCGGTACGGAGTTGACGACCGTCGCGATGCGGCGGCTGGACCCGACCGCGAAGGGTTCGGTGCTGTCGGTGCTGGACCGGCACGGCATCCGGGTGCTGCCGAACACGGCCGGGTGCTTCACCGCGGGCGAGGCCGTCCTCACCGCGCGGCTGGCCCGGGAGGCGCTGGGCACCGACTGGGTCAAGCTCGAAGTGATCGCGGACGAGTGGACGTTGCTGCCCGATCCGGTCGAACTCCTCGACGCCGCGGAGACGTTGGTGGACGACGGGTTCACGGTGCTGCCGTACACCAACGACGATCCCGTGCTCGCCCGCAAGTTGGAGGATGTCGGGTGCGCGGCGATCATGCCGCTCGGCGCGCCGATCGGGTCCGGGCTCGGCATTCGCAATCCGCACAATTTTCGGCTCATCGTGGAGCGCGCGTCCGTGCCCGTGATCCTCGATGCCGGTGCCGGCACCGCCTCCGACGCGGCCTTGGCGATGGAACTCGGGTGCGACGCCGTCATGCTCGCGTCTGCGGTCACCCGGGCGCAGCGGCCCGCTCTCATGGCCGAGGCCATGCGGCACGCGGTCGCCGGCGGCCGGCTCGCCCACCGGGCCGGCCGCATCCCCCGCAGGTACGGTGCCCTCGCTTCCTCCCCGACCGACGGTGCCCCCACCTTCGGGGCGGCCCCGGACTCCCCGTCCTGACGGTCCCCGTCCGCCTCCCGGGTGCGGCCCCCGCGGCTCCCCGCCACCAGGGTTTCGGCCCGTTCCCGGCCGCGCCCCGGTGGTGGGTTGCGCGCGCAGTTCCCCGCGCCCCTGGCGGGTGACCGTCCTCCCGCGGAAGGAGCCGCACCAAGCCAGGGGGCACCCCCACCCAGGCGAAGCCCGGGGGGGAGGAACCGCGCGCGCAACCGGCCACCGGGGCGCACCCGGGCGCGAGGGGGAACCCCCGCGGCGGGGAGCCGTACCGTCACAACCGCGTAGCGAACCGCGCGGGTCACGTCGAACCACCCAAAGCGCCTCGTAGAATCGGTGGCCGTGGACACCAGCGTGCAGGACCCGCTTGTCGGGCAGATGCTCGACGGGCGCTACCTGGTCGAGGGGCGCATCGCCGTCGGGGGGATGGCGACGGTCTACCGCGCCATGGACACCCGGCTGGACCGGGAACTCGCACTGAAGGTCATGCACCCGCGGCTCGCCGAGGACGCCGTTTTCGTGGAGCGCTTCATCCGCGAGGCGAAGGCGGTCGCGAAGCTGGCGCACCCGAACGTGGTGGGGGTCTTCGACCAGGGCGCGGACGGCACGTACGTGTACCTGGCGATGGAGTACGTCGCCGGGTGCACGCTGCGGGACGTGCTGCGGGAGCGCGGCGCGCTCCAGGTGCACGC
Source organism: Streptomyces sp. NPDC088194 (assembly GCF_040702025.1). Taxonomy (NCBI): domain Bacteria; kingdom Bacillati; phylum Actinomycetota; class Actinomycetes; order Kitasatosporales; family Streptomycetaceae; genus Streptomyces; species Streptomyces sp. NPDC088194. Next base: position 5,815 of record NZ_JBFBIV010000096.1, read on the forward strand.
GGCGCTGGACATCCTGGAACCGGTGCTCGCGGCGCTGGGCGCAGCCCACCGCGCGGGTCTGGTGCACCGCGACATGAAACCCGAGAACGTGCTGATCGGCGACGACGGCCGGGTGAAGGTCGCCGACTTCGGCCTGGTCCGGGCGATCGACACCAAGACGAGCGTGTCCACGGGCGTGGTGCTGGGCACCGTGTCGTACCTGGCGCCGGAGCAGATCGGGCACGGCACGGTCGACCAGCGCGCGGACGTGTACGCGTGCGGCGTGGTGCTGTACGAGATGCTGACCGGCCGCAAGCCGTACGACGGCGACACCCCGATGAAGGTGATGTACCAGCACGTCAACGAGGACGTGCCGGCCCCTTCCGCGGTCATGCCGACCGTTCCGCCGCTGCTGGACGCGCTGGTGGCGCGGGCCTGTGCCCGGCTTCAGCAGGCCCGCCCGGCGGACGCGGTGGAGCTGCTCGCCGAGGCCCGTACGGCCCGGGCCGCCCTCTCGCCCGAGGAGCTGGACGCGCGGCCGGGCGGCGCGAGCGCGCAGGCCGCGCCCGTACCGGTGCCGGTGCCCGAGCCCGTGGACGCGGCACCCGCCGGACCGGCGGGTGCCGAGGAGCCCACCAGCGTCGTGGCGCTGCCCGACGGCCCGGTCACCGACCGCACCACCCGCCTGCTGCTGCCCACCCCGCCGCCCGACGACCCTCCCCCCGCCCCGGCACCCGGGGGAAGGGCCCGCTCCCGCCGCGGCCCGCTCGCCCTGCTCGTCGCCGTGCTGGTCCTGATCGGCGTCGCCGCGGGCGTCTGGTACATCAACGACGGCCAGTTCACGACCGTCCCGGGCGTGCTGTCGCTGCCGCAGGCGAAGGCGGAGCAGCAGCTCGACAAGGCCGGCCTGGACACCAAGGTGAAGCGGGACTTCTCGCTGACGGTGCCGCCCGGCAGCGTGATCGCCACCGACCCCTCCCCGGGCAAGCGCATCCGCGGCAACGGCACCGTGACGCTGACGGTCTCCAAGGGCCCGCAGCACGTCCAGGTGCCCGACGTCGCCGGGCGCGACCTGGCCACCGCCCGCAAGGAGATCAAGGCCGCGAGCCTGACCCCGGGCACCGTCGCCCAGGCGTTCGACGACGACGTGCCGCGCGGCGAGGTGGTCTCCACCGACCCGAAGGGCAGCACCGAGCTGGCCCCGGGCACCCCCATCGCGATCACCGTCTCGCGCGGCGCCCCGATCGACGTGCCGGACGTGGTCGGCGAGTCGGTCACCGACGCCCAGCAGGACCTGGAGGCGGCCGGGTTGAAGGTGGTGCTCGCGCCGGGCAAGGTCTTCTCCGACGAGGCCGACAAGGACCAGGTGGCGCTGGAGTCGCCGGGCAGCGGCAGCCAGGCCGCCGCGGGCGACTCCGTGACGATCACGGTCTCCAAGGGCCAGCAGCAGTTCCCGGTGCCGGACGTGACCGGCAAGAGCGCGGGCGACGCGAAGAAGATCCTCCAGGCCGCGGGCTTCGACGTCCGTGTGATCAACATCTTCTTCGGCAGCACCGTGTTCAGCCAGTCGCCCGACGGCGGCAGCCAGGCCCCCAAGGGCGCCACGATCACCCTGTGGGTGCGCTGAGACGGTGTTCGAGTGAACGAGCTGATGACGCCTGGCCGGCTGCGCAACCCGGTCGGCGCGCACGTGCCGGTGGCGGGCGGCCTCGCCGCCAAGGGCCTGGGCTACGCGGAGCGGTTGGGCGCGGAGGCGGTCCAGGTCTTCGTGGCGAACCCGCGCGGCTGGGCGACCGGCCCGGGCGACCCGGCCCAGGACGAGGAGTTCCGCACCCGGTGTGCCGACGCGTCCCTCCCGGCGTACGTCCACGCGCCGTATCTGATCAACTTCGGCTCGCACACCCCGGAGACCGTCGACCGCTCGGTGGCGTCACTGCGGCACTCGCTGCGCCGCGCGCGGGCGATCGGCGCGCTCGGCGTCGTGGTGCACACCGGTTCGGCGACCGGCGGCCGGGGCCGCGAGGCCGCGCTGGGGCAGGTACGGGAGCGGATGCGGCCGCTGCTGGACGAGTTGACGCACGACGACGACCCGTGGCTGCTGCTGGAGTCGACCGCAGGCCAGGGGTCCTCGCTGTGTTCCCTGGCGGAGGACCTGGGGCCGTATCTCGACGCGCTGGACCGGCATCCCCGGGTGGGGCTGTGCCTCGACACCTGCCATGTGTTCGCCGCCGGGCACGACATCGCCGCGCCCGGCGGGGTGGCGCGCATGTTCGCGGAGATCGAGAGCGCGGCGGGCGCGGGGCGGCTTCGGCTGATCCACGCGAACGACTCCAAGGCGGGATGCGGCTCCCACCTCGACCGCCACGAAGGGATCGGGTCCGGGCGGATCGGGGCCGACGCCTTCCGCGAGATTCTGGCCCACCCGGCGACGTCCGGGGTGCCCCTGATCATCGAGACCCCGGGGGGACCCGAAGGGCACGCCTCGGACGTGAAGCTGCTCCAGTCCCTCCGCCCCGAGCCGGTGAGCGGCGCGGCCTGACCCGGGGCGGCGCGGCCTGGACCCGAACCCGGGCGGTGCGGCCTGACCCGGGGCGGCGCGGCCTGGCCCCGAACCCGGGCGGTGCGGCCTGGACCCGGCCCCGGGCGATGCGGCCGTCAGGTCTCCTGGATGAAGCGGCTGAGGAACGCCTGCGTGCGGGCCTGGGCGGGATTGTCCAGGACCTGGCGGGGCGGTCCGCTCTCGACGACCTGCCCGTCGTCCATGAACACCACCCGGTCCGCCACCTCCTTGGCGAAGGCGATCTCGTGGGTGACCACGAGCATGGTCAGGCCCTCCTCGGCCAGGGTCCGCATGGTGGCCAGCACCTCGCCGACGAGTTCGGGGTCGAGGGCGCTGGTCGGCTCGTCGAAGAGCATCAGCTTGGGCCGCATGGCCAGTGCGCGGGCGATGGCCACCCGCTGCTGCTGCCCGCCGGAGAGCTGCCGCGGGTAGGCACCCGCCCGGTCGGCGAGGCCCACCTGGTCCAGCAGCCGCAGCGCCGTCTCGCGTGCCTCCGCCTTCGGCACCCGCAGGACGCCGACCGGCGCCTCCATCACGTTGGCCAGGACCGTCTGGTGGGGGAAGAGGTTGAAGTGCTGGAAGACCATCCCGATGTCGCGACGCTGCCGGGTGACCTCCCGGGGACGCAGGTGCGTCACGCGCGAGCCCGACTGGCGGAAGCCGATCAGCCGGCCGTCGACATGGATGGAGCCCGCGTCGATCTGCTCCAGGTAGTTCACGCACCGCAGGAGCGTCGACTTGCCCGAACCGGAAGGGCCGAGCAGGACGACGACCTCGCCGGTGCCCACCTCCAGGTCGATGCCGCGCAGCACCTCCTGGTGCCCGAACCGTTTGCGCACCTGGCGGGCCACCACCATCGGCGCCGGCTTCGTCCCGGCCGGGCCGGTGGCGACCGGGGCGCTCCGCGGACCCGTCACGCTCCGCACGGCCGTCTCGTCCGTCGTCATGAGATCGTCTCCTCGGTTTCCCGTGCCTTCGGCGCGAGGGTCGCGCGCTGCCGGCGGAAGAACGCGAAGTCCCAGAAGCTCTGGGGGGTGTTGCGCGTCGCTCCGCGGGCGTAGTGGCGCTCGATGAACGACTGCCCGACGTAGAGCACGGACGTCATGATCAGGTACCACAGGCACGCCACGATCAGCAGCGGGATGGTCTCGAAGGTGCGGTTGTAGACCGACTGCACGGTGTAGAGCAGGTCGGCCAGGGCGATGACGCTCACCAGCGAGGTCGCCTTGAGCATGTTGATGACCTGGCTGCCGGTGGGCGGCACGATGAACCGCATGGCCTGCGGCAGCACCACGCGCCGCAGGATTCTGGCCCGCCCCATGCCGAGCGCGGACGCGGCCTCCGTCTGTCCCGGGTCCACGCCGAGCAGGCCGCCGCGCACGATCTCCGCCATGTACGCGGCCTCGTTGAGCCCGAGGCCGAGGATGGCCGCGAACCACGGGCTGATCAGCGAGTTCGTCGCCGCGTGCCCGAACTCGGGGCCGAACGGCACGCCGAGGGAGATCCGGGGAAGCAGGGCCGAGAGGTTGTACCAGAAGATGAGCTGGACCAGGACGGGGATGCCCCGGAAGAGCCAGACGTACAGCCCGCAGGCGCCGCGCATCACGCGGTTTTCCGACATGCGCCCGATGGCCAGCAGGACGCCGCCGACGATGCCGATGAACATGGCCACCGCGGTCAGTTCGATGGTCGTGGCGATGCCGGGGCCGATGAGCTGGGCGTCGAAGTAGGCGCCGACCGTGCCCCATTCGAAGTTGGGGCTGGTCACCAGGAAGTGCCCGAGCTGGGCGGCCAGCACCGCCAGCACCAGGACGGACAGCCAGCGCAGCGGGTGGTGGACACGTGCCGCGGTGGAGACGTCGACGGTGCCGTGGACGGAAAGCGGCGCGGTGCCGTCGCCGGGGCCGGACCGGGTTGCGCCGGTGTGCGGACCGGTCGTGTCGGGGCCGTCCTGGGCGGTCGTGGAATGCGGGGTGGCCATGGCCGGCTCACCTCCTCTCAAAGGGTCTGCTGCGGATTTCAGGCGTCGCCGCCGAGATTGATGCCGGGCGTGGTGAGCTCATTGCGGGTGAGGTTCCACTTCTTCATGATCGATCCGTACGTGCCGTCGTCGACCAGCTTCTGGAGCGCCTTGACCAGCACGCCGCGCAGCGGCGAGCCCTTGGCGACGACGGCGCCCTGGTACAGGTCGTGGAAGCCGTTGGCCGACTTGGTGCCGGACAGCTCCAGTTGCCCCTTGGACTGCGAGACGAAGTAGGTCAGCGGCGACTCGGAGGAGAAGAACGCGTCGGCCCGTCCGGACCGCACTGCCAGGATCGAACTGGGCTGGTCCTTGTACGACTGGACGGCGATGGCCTTCTTGCCGTCCTTGACGCAGGTCCGCGACTGCGAGCGGATGACGGACTCCGCCGAACCGCCGGCCTGGACGGCGATGCGCCGGCCGCAGGCGGTGGGCAGGGAGTCGATGCCGGCCGGGTTGCCCTTCGGGACGGCGAAGACCACGAACTCCTTGACCCAGTCCACGAAGTCGTTCGCGCCCTGCCGGTCCTTGAAGTCCCCGACCGGCCCGAGCGCCAGGTCGTAGCGGCCCGCCTTGATGCCGGTCAGTTCGGAGGGCAGCCCGTCGGCAGTGACGTTCTGGATCTTCACGCCGAGCAGCCGGCCCAGCGCATCCGCCAGGTCCGCGGAGGCGCCGGTGAGGCTGGAGGTGTCGGAGCCGGCGATCTCGTAGGGCGGGAAGGAGCCGCCGTTCACCGACACCAGCGTGCCGGACGAGCGGTTCTTGGCCGGCAGCATGGCGTGCAGCGCGGGGTCCTCGGTGATCGAGGTCTGCCGGCCGCCGGAGGTCTGCGCGCCGCCCTGGGACTCCGGCGGGTTCGCCGCGCAGGCGGTCAGGGCGAGGGCGCAGGTCAGGGCGGCGGCCGCGCCGGCGAGGGCGGATCTCATGAGGGGCCTCCCAGCAGTATGGGGTCGGGGTTGACGGCGAAGCGGCGGTTGGCCAGCACCGGCAGGGTGCGCCGGGCCGTCGCCGTGGCCTCGGGGTCGATGTCGGCCCAGGCGAGCCCGGGACCGGCGGCCAGCCGCGCCCGGACGGTGCCGAGCGGGTCCACCAGCATGCTGTTGCCGATATTGCGCGGACCGCACTCGCCACTGGCCGCCACCCAGCAGGTGTTCTCCAGCGCGCGGGCGGTGACCATGACCTCCCAGTGGCGCTCCTTGGCAGGACCGCGCACCCAGGCCGCGGGCAGCGCGAGCACCTCGGCACCGGCGTCGACCAGCAGCCGGGCCAGTTCCGGGAAGCGTACGTCGTAGCAGGTCATCAGGCCGACTCCGGTGCCGGCCACCTCGACGACGACGGGCGGCTCGTCCGCGGGGCGGACGTTCACCGACTCCTGGTCGCCGAAGGCGTCGTAGAGGTGCAGCTTGCGGTAGCGGGCGACCAGGGCGCCGTCGCGCAGGACCACCAGTGTGTTGAAGACCCGACCGTCGTCGGAGGGCTCGTGGACGCCGACGACCACGGTGGCGCCGCCGCCGCGGGTGGCCGCGGCCAGCTCGCTGACGAAGGGGCCGTCCAGCGGCTGCGCGACCTCGCGGATACGGTGCCGGTCCTCGGTGAAGCGGGCCAGCACGCCCTCGGGCAGGACCAGCAGGTCCGCGCCCCCGCGTTCGGCCTGCTCCAGTGCGTCCTTGCACGCGGCGAGGTTGTCCTGCCAGTCCGGACGGGCGGCGAACTGTCCTACTGCTGTACGCATGGTGTGCTGCTCCCGGTCGGGGCCGCGGACCGGTGAGCTGTGGTCGCGGCGGGCGGTTCGGTGACGTCGACGGTGTCGAGGGCCGGGTCGGGGAAGACCACGGCCGGGTCGATGGGCTCGGGCCAGACGCCCTGCTCGTGGAGTTCGGCGCAGAACGCCCGGGTCATCGCGGCGTTGGGCAGCGCTCCGTACGGCATCCAGTCGCCGTCGAAGAGCAGCGCCGACTCGGTGAGCTGGTGCAGCAGCCAGGGTTCGGTGTCCGCGAGCAGGCGGCGGCGGCCCACCCAGCGGCGCTTGGACTCCTCCAGCGCCGCCAGCAGCGCGGCGGGCAGGTCCGGATGGGCCCGCACGACCTCGCGCTTCAGCGTCACCAGATGGATGCCGGGGACGAACCCGGTGGTCCGCCAGTACGCGCGCTCGGCGGCCGGGTGGTCGGCGAGCAGGTGGCGGAAGCGGCTGCCGGCCGTGAACAGTTCCGGCGGCATGAACGGTGTCAGGATCGCGTCCACGCGGCCCGCGGCCAGCTCTCCGACCAGCGACTCCCCCGCCGACATGGCCGACACGTTCGGCGGCAGCGGGCGCGCGCCCAGCCGGCTCTTGCCGATCTCGCCCGCCTCCAGCGGCCCCACCCGCCACTCCACCCCGGTCAGGTCCACTCCGGCGGCCCGGATCAGCGCCCGGGTCCAGGTGTTGCCGGAGTCCGGCCAGCCGGTCAGGCCGATCCGGGTTCCGGCGAGTTCCTCCAGCGCGTGCAGCGGGCTGTCGGTGCGCACCAGCACGCAGCGGTGGCGGAAGCCTCGCATCACGAACGCCGGCAGGCCGACCAGCCGGTCGTCCCCGGCCGCCACGGCCTGCACGTAGCGGCTGAACGAGGTCTCGCCGCCGTCGAGTCCGGGCTCGGCCAGCACGTCGGGCGTGACCTCGCGCGACTCGATGCGGACCGTGCAGCCCGGTACCTCCACGCCACCGGAGGCCAGCGGGACGAGATGGTCCCAGTCACGAAGTCCCAGTCGGACCACAGGGGAGGACACAGTGCGCAACTCCTCGCGTGTACGAACTTTCCACGCATAGCTCTCATACGGCCTGCGATGCAAAGGAGGCTATTGTTCACCCAGGACGGTAGACAAGAGTTGTTTTGTTACTGAACATAGGTTTTCCACGTCGTAACCTGCTGAGGGTGCGTCAGAGTGCGGTCCGGGCGAAGGGCGGGGCGATGCAGGAGAAGGCGATCAGCGGGGCGGGCGCGGCGCAGGAGGCCGGCGGCACGGCCACGGAAGAGGCAGGCGGGGGCTGGTCCGCGGTCCGGCTGGCCGGGCGGATCACCGACCCCAGCGCCCGCGGCATCGCGGCGGCCATGACGGACCTCATCCGGGCCGGTGACCTGGCACCCGGCAGCGCGTTGCCGACCGTGCGCGCCCTGGCCGCCGCGCTGGAGGTCAGCCCCGGCACCGTCGCGGAGGCGTGGGCCCTGCTGCGCGGCCGCCGGACGATCGCCACGCTCGGCCGACGCGGCAGCGTCGTCAGCGGGCCGCCGTCCGTGCCCCACCCGGTGCGCTACGAAAGGGTCGGCGACCTCGGTCCCCACCTCACCCTGGACCTCGCCGTGGCCGCCCCCGACCGGGCGCTGCTGCCGGCCCTGGACGGCGCCCTGCTCGCGGGCGCCCGCACGCCCCAGCTCAACGACTACTCGCGCACGGCCGTCACCTCAGCCCTTCTGGACGCCGTACGCGGCAGCTGGCCGTTCGAGCCGGAGGCGTGGATGGCGGTGGGCGGCGGCTACGAAGGCGTACACCTGCTCTGCCAGGCGCTGATCGCACCCGGCGACCGGGTCGCGGTGGAGGAGCCGACGGCGGCTCGGCTGCTGGACATCCTGGAGTCCCTGGGAGCCCAGATCCTGCCCGTCGCCTGTGACGCGGAGGGGCCGCTGCCGGACTCGCTCGCCGACGCCGTCGCCCGTCGCCCCACGCTCTTCCTGCACCAGGCCCGGGCGCAGGCGCCCTGCGGCTGGACCGTGAGCCCGGCCCGGGCCGCCGCGCTGGCCGCCGTCCTGGAGCCCGCCCGGAACATCACCGTCATCGAGGACGACGGCATCGGCCCGCTGGCCCGCACCGACGCCGGCAGCATCGGCACCCATCTGCCCGAGCGCACCGTGCTGGTGCGCTCCTACAGCAAGGCATACGGGCCCGACCTGCGCATCGCCGTGCTCGGCGGGCCGCGCGAGGTGGTCGAGCGCGCCCGGGTGCTGCGCACCTTCGGCATCGGCTGGACCAGCCGCATCCTCCAGGACGCCCTGGCCCACCTACTCACCGACGACACGGCGAGCCGTACCGTGCGGGCCGCCGCCGACCGGTACGACCTGCGCCGCAGGGGGCTGGCCGACCGGCTGGCCCGGCACGGCGTGCCCACGGCCAACCGGGACGGCCTGATGCTCTGGGTGCCGGTGGCCGACGAGACCTCCACGCTGGTCACCCTGGCGGCGCGCGGTATCACCGTGTCCCCCGGCAGCCGCTTCTGCGTCTCCTACTCCCTGCCGCACGTCCGGGTCGCCACCAGCCGCCTCACCGACGACCCGGAGGCGCTGGACAGGACCGCCGCCGTCCTCGCGAGGGCCGCCGTCGCCCCGGACGCGCCCTAGCGCCTGTCGTTGGGATCTCCGCGGCGTCGCGGCCATCCCGGCACGCCTGGCCGACTCCCCCGACGCCGCCTAGAGTTCGGGGCCGTCGCCCGGGGTCTCCTGGAAGGAGTAGCGCTGCTCGCTCCAGGGGTCCCCGACGTTGTGGTAGCCCCGCTCCTCCCAGAACCCGCGGCGGTCGGCCGTCATGTACTCGATGCCGCGGACCCACTTGGGCCCCTTCCAGGCGTAGCGCTTGGGGACCACCAGGCGGACGGGGAAGCCGTGTTCGGCGGTGAGCGGCTGACCGCTCTCGTGCGTCGCGAAGATCGTGAGGTCGTCGAGGAAGTCGTCGATGCGCAGGTTGGAGCTGAAGCCGTACTCGGCCCAGACCATGACGTGGGTGACGTCCTCCGCGGGCGGCGCGAGCTTCGCGACGGTGGTGGCGGCGACCCCGCCCCACTCCATCCCGGTCATCGAGAACTTCGTGACGCAGTGGAAGTCGGCGACCACGGTGGCGTACGGCAGCGCGGAGAACTCGTCGTGGTTCCACACCGGCCGCGCCCCCTGCGCGGTGGCACCGAAGACACGGAAGTCCCAGCGGTCGGGGCGGAAGCGGGGCACGGGGCCGTAGTGCGTGACCGGCCAGCCCCGCTGGAGCCGCTGCCCCGGGGGGAGCCGCCCCTCCGGATGCTCGTGCCGACCCATACCCCCATGGTGACAGACCCGCCGCGATGCTTCCGCCGCGAGGCGCCGCTCACCGCCCCCACCAGGGGTTTCGCCGCGCCGGGCGGCGCCGCCGTAAGCGTGCACTTACTGGAACAGGCCGCTGGGCGGTGCGAGGATGCCCGGAACTGTCGAGCCCGAACGGGAAGGACGGCGTTGCCATGCAGGGCGACCCCGAGGTCATCGAGTTCCTCAACGAGCAGTTGACGGCCGAGCTGACCGCGATCAACCAGTACTTCCTGCACGCGAAGATGCAGGACAACTTCGGGTGGACGAAGCTCGCGAAGAACACCCGCGCCGAGTCCTTCGACGAGATGCGGCACGCCGAGATCATCACCGACCGCATCCTGCTGCTGGACGGCCTGCCGAACTACCAGCGGCTGTTCCATGTGCGGGTGGGGCAGACCGTCACCGAGATGTTCCAGGCCGACCGGCTGGTGGAGGTCGAGGCGATCGACCGGCTGCGCCGGGGCATCGAGCTGATGCGGTCGAAGTCCGACGTCACCTCGGCGCGGCTCTTCGAGGACATCCTCAAGGACGAGGAGCACCACATCGACTACCTGGACACGCAGCTCGGGCTGATCGAGAAGCTGGGCGAGCCGCTCTACATCGCGCAGCAGATCGAGCAGCCGGAGAGCTGACGCGGGGCGGGGCCGTGCCCGGTCAGGCGACGCGCCGCAGCGGCAGCGGCAGGGCCGGCGGTACGGACCCGGGCTGCGGCAGCACCGAGGGCTCCAAGGGCGCCGTCACGGGCTCCCGCGGCGCGGTCGCCGGCTCCACCGGGGCCTTCGCCGGCTCCAGCCTGGTCCGGGTGGCGCAGCCGTCGCCGCGGCCCAGGACCGCCTGGATGCGCTTGACGCAGGAGCCGCAGTCGGTGCCGGCCTTGCAGGCGGAGGCGATCTGGCGCGGGGTGCAGCGGCCCTCCTCGGCGTGCTGCTTGACCTGCTGCTCGGTGATGCCGAAGCAGGAGCAGACGTACACGCGGTCACCGCCGATCGAGGCCAAGGGCTACTGAGGTAATCCTTACCTTACCCAGAGGTCCCGGCGGAAGAAAAGCCACGAGGGGCGCGGATCGATGTGATCCGCGCCCCTCTGCCGTATCTCGGTGCCTGGTCTCGGCGCCGGGTCTCCCGGGGTGCTACTGGCCCCGGTACATCTCCGCGACCAGGAACGCCAGGTCCAGCGACTGGCTGCGGTTGAGCCGCGGGTCGCACGCCGTTTCGTACCGCTGGTGCAGGTCGTCGACGAAGATCTCGTCGCCGCCGCCGACGCACTCGGTGACGTCGTCGCCGGTCAGCTCGACGTGGATGCCGCCGGGGTGGGTGCCCAGGCCGTGGTGGACCTCGAAGAAGCCCTTGACCTCGTCCAGGACGTCGTCGAAGCGCCGGGTCTTGTGGCCGGAGGCGGCCTCGAAGGTGTTGCCGTGCATCGGGTCGCAGACCCACGCCACCTTCGCCCCGGACGCGGTGACCTTCTCCACCAGCGTCGGCAGCTTGTCCCGCACCTTGTCCGCGCCCATCCGCACGATGAAGGTGAGCCGCCCGGGCTGCCGGTCCGGGTCGAGGCGGTCGACGTAGGTGAGCGCCTCCTCCGGGCTGGTGCCGGGGCCGAGCTTCACGCCGATCGGGTTGCCGATCCGCGAGGCGAACTCGATGTGCGCGCCGTCGAGCTGCCGGGTCCGCTCGCCGATCCAGACCATGTGCCCGGAGACGTCGTAGAGCTTGCCGGTGCGCGAGTCGGTACGGGTCAGCGCGGTCTCGTAGTCGAGCAGCAGCGCCTCGTGGGAGGCGTAGAACTCGACCGTGCGGAACTCGGCCGGGTCGGTGCCGCACGCGGCCATGAAGGTCAGCGCGCGGTCGATCTCGCGGGCGAGTGCTTCGTAGCGCTGCCCGGACGGCGAGGACTTCACGAAGTCCTGGTTCCAGGCGTGCACCTGGCGCAGGTCGGCGTATCCGCCGGTGGTGAAGGCGCGCACCAGGTTCAGCGTGGAGGCGGAGGCGTGGTACATCCGCTTGAGCCGCTCCGGGTCCGGGATGCGGGCCTCGGAGGTGAACTCGAAGCCGTTGACCGAGTCGCCCCGGTAGGTCGGCAGCGTGACGCCGTCGCGGGTCTCGGTCGGCTTGGAGCGCGGCTTGCTGTACTGCCCGGCGATCCGGCCGACCTTGACCACCGGCACCGACGCGGCATAGGTGAGCACCGCTCCCATCTGGAGCAGCGTCTTGAGCTTGTTGCGGATCTGGTCCGCACCCACGGCGTCGAACGCCTCGGCGCAGTCGCCGCCCTGCAGGAGGAACGCCTTGCCCTCGGCCACCGCGGCCATGCGGCTGCGCAGTTGGTCGCACTCGCCGGCGAAGACCAGCGGCGGATACGAGGCGAGCTCGGCGATCACGTCGCGCAGAGCCTCGGGGTCCGGCCACTCGGGCTGCTGCGCCGCGGGAAGAGACTGCCAGGTGTTGACCCCGGCATGGGTTTCGGCTTTCACGGTCACGGGCTCCACAGTACGGGGTCCGATGGGTGCCGGATCGGGCCGCTCAGTGGATGAGACATCTCGCCACCGGATACGGACGGCTGCCGCCGCGGTGCGGTAGGGTCGGTGCCATGACCGCGATGATCACCCGCACCACCCAGCACACCTGCTGGCGGACCGCTTCTCCGGCGGCCCGTTAGACATCGCGCGCAGATCACCTCGCGAAGGCCGCCCAGGGGGCGGCCTTCGGTGTTTCCGGGTCCGGCCGCCCCCTTCCCCGCCCGTCAAGGAAGGAACGCCCGCCGTGCCCCTCTCCGCCCCGCCTCCCACCGCCGCGCGACTCGTGGAGCGCCTGCTCACCCCCGGCTGCCCGCCGTTCGCCCTGCTGCACCGCCAGACCCCCGGCCGCCCGCGGGACGTGGTGGAGGTGCTGCTCGGCCCGATCGAGCACGCCGACACGCTCGCCGGCATCCCGCTGCCCTCCGGCGCGCCCGGCGCCCCCGTCACCGACGCGCTGGCCCTGGTGCCGTTCCGGCAGATCCGCGAGCGGGGCTTCGACGTCCACGACGACGGCACCCCGCTGGCCGTGCTGCGCCCGCAGGAGGCGTACGAACTCCCGCTCGCCGAGGTGCTGGCCGCGTTGGAGGCGCTGCCGGGCGGGCGCGAGGTGCGGGTCGAGGGCGGCGCGTTCGACGTCGACGACGACGCGTACGCGCGGATCGTGCGGCAGGTGATCGACGACGAGATCGGCACCGGTGAGGGCGCCAACTTCGTGATCCGGCGCACCTTCCGCGGCTACCTCCCGGACTTCGACCCGGCGGCCGGGGGCACCTCCCGGGCGAGGGTTCTGGGGGAACTGGCGCTGTTCGCCCGGCTGCTGCGCGGCGAGCGCGGCGCGTACTGGACGTACACGGTGCACACCCCCGAGCGGACGCTGGTCGGCGCCAGCCCGGAGGTGCATGTGCGGATGTCCGGCGGCACCGTGGTGATGAACCCGATCAGCGGCACCTACCGCTACCCGGCGCAGGGGCCGTCCGCCGAGGGGCTGCTGGAGTTCCTGCACGACCCGAAGGAGGTGGAGGAGCTGACCATGGTGGTGGACGAGGAGCTGAAGATGATGTGCACGGTCGGCGACCTCGGCGGGGTCGTGATCGGGCCGCGGCTCAAGGAGATGGCGCACCTGGCGCACACCGAGTACGAGTTGCGCGGGCGCTCCAGCAAGGACGTGCGGGAGGTGCTGCGCGACACGATGTTCGCCGCCACCGTCACCGGCTCGCCGGTGCAGAACGCCTGCCGGGTGATCGAGCGGTACGAACCGCGCGGCAGCGACGGCTCCGGGCGCGGCTACTACGCGGGCGCGCTCGCGCTGCTCGGGCGGGACGCGGGCGGCGCCCAGACGCTGGACTCGCCGATCCTGATCCGCACCGCCGACATCTCCCCCGCCGGCGAGTTGAAGGTGCCGGTCGGCGCGACCCTGGTGCGGCACTCCGACCCGTACGCGGAGGTCGCCGAGACGCACGCGAAAGCCGCGGGGGTGCTCACCGCGCTCGGGGTGCTCGCGCCGCCCGCGGGGACGCGCCGGGCCTCGGCGGGGTCCGGCGCGGGCTCGGCCGCGCCCCGGCTCGCCGACGACATCCGGGTGCGGGCCGCGCTGGACGCCCGGCGCTCCAAGCTCGCGCCGTTCTGGCTGCGGATGCGGACCGGCGGCCCGGCCACCGCCCCGGCCGACGGCGACGCGGCGTCCGGCGGACCGGTGCTGGTGGTGGACGCCGAGGACACCTTCACCGCGATGCTCGCGCACGTGCTGCGCTCCTCCGGCCGCACCGTGGCCGTACGGCGCTACGACGAGCCAGGGCTGCGGGAGGCCGCGCTGGCGCACCTCGGGCCGGTGGTGCTCGGCCCCGGCCCCGGCGACCCGGCGGACACCGCCGACGCCAAGATGCGGTTCCTGCGCGCCCTCACCGCCGACCTGGTGCGCGACCACGCGCACGGGCTGCTCGGGGTGTGCCTCGGCCACGAGTTGATCGCGGCCGAACTCGGCCTCGACCTGGTCCGCAAGGACCACCCGGCGCAGGGCGCGCAGGAGGTGGTCGACTACTTCGGCACCCGTACGACGGTCGGCTTCTACAACACCTTCACGGCCCGCTGCGACGCCGACGCCGCCGAGGAACTGGCCATGCACGGCATCGAGTTGAGCCGCGACCCGGGCTCCGGCGACATCCACGCGCTGCGCGGACCGGGCTTCGCGGGCATCCAGTTCCACCCCGAGTCCGTGCTCTCCCTCGACGGCGCCGCCCTCGCCGCCGGGCTCCTCACCCACATCGCCACCACCGCCCGGGCGGTGCGACCGCCGGTATAGCGTGGTCGGCGTGGTTTTCGGGGGCCGCCCGGCCGACGGGGCGGGCGGCTCGGGGGAGGGAGCGCAGTCATGGGATTCCGCCGCAACAGGCCGCAGTTGCCGCCGGAGGAGGACCCGGTGCCGTGGCGGGAGGTCACCCGCTTCGTCGTCGGCCGGCGGGTGCGGGGCGACGAGAGCCGCATCGTGCGCCCGGCCTACGGGCCGCCGGCGGTCCGGGTGCCGAACGGCGGCGAGAACCGGTTCGCGCCCGCGGTGTTCATCGAACAGCCGCACACGGCCGAGGAGCTGTACGACCTGTACGGCGCCCTGGACAGGGCGCCGGTGTGCCGGGTGCTGCCGCTGGCCGGGACGGGGACGGACACCGCGGACCGCGGGGACGTCGACGGCCACCGGGTGGTCGACCCGGCCGGCGCCGAGATCGGCCGGGTGTTCCGCACCCCGCGGGCCAAGCGCTCCGTCCAGCAGACCCTGTGGTTCCAGCAGCCGGGACACCCGAACGTGGTGGCCCGCCACCACTGGGCGACCGGCTCGACCCGTGAGGTGGCGGGCCGGGTGACCACGGCGGCGGTCGGCACCGCGGCCGTGGTCGCGGTGGGCCTGGCGCTGAGCGCCATCGGGCTCGACGGCGACGGAGACGGCGAAAGCACCGGCGACAGCGGGCGCTCCTCGTCGAAGCCGGTGACCTGGCGGGCCGGCGACGAGGACGTCCTCGACTACCTCCCGGGCCAGGGCCGCCAGCGCCCCTACGTCCCCCGGGCCGACTGGCTCGACCTGCGGCTCGCCTTCGCCCTGGCCGTCCTCCGCGAGAGCTGGTGACCGGACGGCGATCCGGCCGGGGCCGGGGCCGCCGGGGTCATACGGCCAGGGGCTGCGCGTGCGAGGCGTGCGATGCGTGCGGGGCCTCGGCGCCGAGCCCGACGTGCCGGGGCTCCGCGCCGAGCCCCTCCACGCCGAGCCCCAGCACGTCGCCCACCAGGTGCGCGACGGCGCTCAGCAGCCCGGCTTCCGACGTCGTCCCGTCCAGGACGAGGTCGGCCCGGTCCCGCGCGGGGGCCACGTACTCCGCGTGCCGTTCCCGCCCGCTGAGCAGGTAGTTGCGCAGCGAGACCCCCGGGTCCTGCCCGAAGACCTCGATCTTGCGCAGGATCTTCCGGGCCAGCCGGATGTCGTCGGGCGTGTCCACGTACACCCGCCAGGTGGCGCGCTCGGCGACCGCGCGGAGGGTGAGCGCGAACAGCCCCTCCACGACGACGAGCCGGTGCCGCCCGCCGGTGGCCGCCGCGTCGATCGCGGTGGCGACGGCGTCCTCGTCGATGGAACCGGGATGGTTCCAGTCGAGCGTCTCCGCCCCGGTCGCGCTCAACGTCCGCACCCCGCGCCCCGGATCGTGCGCGGGCACGTAGAAGTCGTCGAGGTGGACGAGACCGACGGTCTCGGGATGGTGCCGCGCCAGCGCTTCCGCAAGGGTGGACTTGCCGGAAGCGGTGCCGCCTGCGACCGCGAGTACGGGCACCGCGTGCCCTCCCACAACACCCGTCATACCGGGCGCTCCTCAGGTGCTCAAAAAAGGTGGGGACAGGACGAGAAGGGGAAAACCAAAGCGGCCGGACATGCCGGGTGGAGGGATGGTAGGGCGCGCGGATGGCCTACGGCAAGCGCCGTAGGCCATGAGTCGGGCAACGTGCGGAACCGGTGCGTCCGGCGCCGCGACCAGGGCGGCGACCAGGGCCGGACCGAGGCGGGACCGGAGCCCGAACCTGTCAGCCGTCACCGGGGCGCACCCGCGGCGGGGAAGCGACGGCCGCGCTACCCGAAGAACACCTCCGCCTCCGCGTAGAGGGCCGGGTCGACGGTCTTGATCCGGGCGGTCGCGTCGCCGATCGGCACCCGCACGATGGCGGTGCCGCGCAGCGAGACCATCGTGCCGAAGTCGCCGTCCCGGACCGCGTCGATGGCGTGCAGCCCGAACCGGGTGGCCAGCCACCGGTCGAAGGCGCTGGGGGTGCCGCCGCGCTGGACGTGGCCGAGCACTGTGGTGCGGGCCTCCTTGCCGGTGCGCTTCTCGATCTGGTGGGCGAGCCACTCGCCGACGCCGGACAGCCGGACATGCCCGAAGGAGTCGAGGGTGCCGTCCTTGAGCACCATGTCGCCGTCGCGGGGCATCGCGCCCTCGGCGACGACCACGATCGGCGCGTAGCGGATCTTGAAGCGGCTCTCCACCCAGGCGCAGACCTGGTCGAGGTCGAAGCGCTGCTCGGGGATGAGGATGACGTTGGCGCCGCCGGCCAGGCCGGAGTGCAGCGCGATCCAGCCGGCGTGCCGGCCCATCACCTCGACCACCAGGACCCGCATGTGCGACTCGGCGGTGGTGTGCAGGCGGTCGATCGCCTCGGTGGCGATGTTGACCGCCGTGTCGAAGCCGAAGGTGTAGTCGGTGGCGGACAGGTCGTTGTCGATGGTCTTGGGGACGCCGACGCAGGGGATGCCGTGCCGCTCGTACAGTTCGGCGGCCACCCCGAGGGTGTCCTCGCCGCCTATCACGATGAGCGCGTCGACCTCCTCCTCGGCGAGGGTGCGCCGGACCCGGTCGGCGCCGCCCTCCACCTTGAGCGGGTTCGTGCGCGAGGAGCCGAGTATGGTGCCGCCGCGCGGCAGTATGCCGCGGACGGCGGGGATGTCGAGACGTACGGTGTCCCCTTCGAGGGGGCCGCGCCAACCGTCGCGGAAGCCGGTGAAGTGGTAGCCGTATTCCTGGGTGCCTTTACGGACGATGCCGCGGATGACCGCGTTGAGGCCGGGGCAGTCTCCGCCGCCGGTCAGGACTCCGACCCGCATGGACTCTTCCCTTCGTCGCAAGCCAGCTGTGCCGGATGTGCAACCTCCGCCAAGCTAGCGTGACTTGGGTCACATGTCGCCGTCCCTGCGGTCGTCCGCCGCGCTCCCCCGGGCGCCCTGGTCACCCCGGCCGCGCGCGTCGGCCCGGCCCTCCTCGCCGCCCTCGTCGTCGAGGCCGCGCGCGATCGCGTACCGGACCAGCTCCACCCGGTTGTGCAGCTGGAGCTTGCCGAGGGTGTTCTGCACGTGGTTCTGCACGGTGCGGTGCGAGATGACCAGGCGCTGGGCGATCTGCTTGTAGCTCAGGCCCTTCGCGACCAGCCGCAGCACCTCCGTCTCGCGCTCGGTCAGCCGCGGCGCGGCCGGCTCGTCGGACTTCGCCGGCACCGGCTCGGTGGCGAGCCTGCGGTACTCCCCGAGCACCAGCCCGGCCAGGCCCGGGGTGAAGACCGGGTCGCCGGCCGACGTACGGCGTACCGCGTCCACCAGCTCGGCCCGCCCGGCGGACTTCAACAGGTAGCCGGTCGCACCGGACTTGACCGCTTCGAGTACGTCGGTGTGCTCGCCGCTGGCCGACAGCACCAGCACCCGCAGCGCCGCGTCGTGGGCGATGGCCTCCTTGCACACCTGTACCCCGGACGCGCCGGGCAGGTTCAGATCCAGGACGAGCACCTGGGGGCGGGCCGCACGGGCCCGGCGGATGGCCTCGGGCCCGTCGCCCGCGGTGGCGACCACCTCGAAACCGGCCTCGGCGAGGTCGCGGGCGACCGCGTCCCGCCACATCGGGTGGTCGTCGACGACCATCACCGTCACGGGCCGGTCCGGCCCGGCGTGCTCGGCGGTGCCGAGGGTCATGGCGTGGGTCCCCCTTCGGTCCGGCCGGCGTCGGTACCGGCCGGTTCGGTGCGTACGGCCGAGGCTACCGGGCCGCCGGGTACGGTCCCCGGCCGCGGGAGCGCGGGGGATACGGCGGCGGGGCGCGGCTCCGCGGTCGCCGGGTGCGGGCCCGTACGCCGGAGCCGACCCTTCTCCGGCACCGCCTTCGGCAGCCGCAGTTCCACCTCCGTGCCCTGGCCGGGCACCGAGAGGACCTCGGCGCTGCCGCCCAGGTCCCGCAACCGGCCCCGGATCGACTGCGCGACGCCCAGCCGCCCCTCCTGCGCCGCCGCGGCCAGCCGGCCCTCCGCGATGCCCGGGCCGTCGTCCCGCACGGTCACCAGCACCGCGTCCGGCTCGTCCTCCAGCAGAATCCAGGCGTGCGCCTGCTCGCCCGCGTGGTTGCGGACGTTGTCCAGTGCCGCGCCGACCGCCGCGGCCAGCTCGGCCGCGGCGCCCGGGTCCAGCGGCACCGGCGTGCCCGGCGCCGACACGGTGACCCGGCCGGAGGCGTACCGGGCCAGCAGCGTCCCGAGGTCGACCGGGCAGTCCGGCACGGGCGAGCCGTCGGGAGCGGTCGGCGACGGCTCGGGGGTGCCCGAGATCAGCGAACGCAGCGCCACCTCCTGCTCGCCGGCCAGCCGGCCGAGTTCCGCCGCCTCGCCGCCCGCCTGGTCGCCCCGGCGCTGCACCATCGCGAGCACCTGGAGCACGTTGTCATGGATGTCGCGGGCCAGCCGCTCCCGTTCCTGGGTGGCCGCCTCGATCTGTAGCGCCCGGGCCAGGGTGCGCTCGCTCGCCCGGGCCACCTCGACGACGTAGCCGATGGCGATCGCCGCGATCCACACCAGCACCAGGTTGTGCAGGGTCTCCGGGCTGGGGGTGCCGCGCTCCACGAGGTCGGCCGCGGCCACCACCGACGCGGCCAGCGCCGCCCAGCGCCAGCCGCCCTTCACCGCCCACGCCAGCACCGATCCGGCGGTCCAGATCGACGGAAGCGTGAACGCGCCGGACTCTATCCGCGCGGGCGCGTCCACCACCGCGGTCAGCAGCACTCCGGTCACCGCGACGGCCAGGTCCACCACCAGGAACGCGGGCGTGCAGCGTGCCGCGTTCTTCACCCGGCCCAGCGTGGCGAACGTCCACAGCGTCAGTACGCCCATGTACACGCCACCCGGCAGCGGGTGCCGCAGCTCCCCGGACGCATGCACGTACAGCGCCACCGCGTACCCGCAGGTCAGCACCCGATACGCGAGCAACGCCCGCCACAGCGGCAGCTCCACCGACATCTTCACGGCCACGCGTTCCTTTCCCCCGAACCGCCAGTCTCCCCCGGGCCCCGGGTGCGCTGCCCTCTTTTCACGGGAGGACCCGCACGAAATCAGCGCGCAGGGGGCGCCTCCCAGGCGGAGCTCCGGGGAGAACGGAGCGCGCAACCACCCACCGGCCCGCGGCCGGTACCCGAGCTCAGCCCCGACGGCGCGGATCAGGCCGCCCCACCCGAGAAGGTCCCGGGACTCACGCTTCCGGATCGGACGGGGGGTCCGCCTTCGCCGCCTCCGCGATCATCCGCTTCGCCGCCGTCGCGTAGATGTCCACGTACTCCTGCCCGGACAGCTTCATGATCTCGTACATCACCTCGTCGGTGATGGAGCGGAGGATGAACCGGTCGTGCTCCATCCCGTTGTAGCGGGAGAAGTCGAGCGGCCGGCCGATCCGGATGCCCGGGCGGATGGAGAGCTTGGGCATGACCTGCCCCACCGGCTGGACCTTCTCCGTGTCGATCATGGCCACAGGGATGACGGGCGCGCCGGTGGCGAGGGCGACCCGGGCCAGGCCGCCCGGCTTGCCGCGGTAGAGCCGGCCGTCGGGCGAGCGCGTCCCCTCGGGGTAGATCCCGAACAGCTCACCGCGTTCGAGCACCGCGATCCCGCTGTTGATCGCGGCCTCGCCGGCGCCGCGCGCGCCGGAGCGGTCGACCGGGAGCTGCCCGACGCCCTTGAAGAACGCGGCCGTCAACTTCCCTTTGACCCCAGGGGTGGTGAAGTACTCCGCCTTCGCGATGAAGGTGACCTTGCGGTCGAGCATGGACGGCAGGAAGAAGGAGTCCGAGAAGGACAGGTGGTTGCTGGCGAGGATCGCCGGACCGTCCTTCGGAATGTTCTCCATCCCCTCCACCCACGGGCGGAAGACAGCCTTGATCGGCTTGCCGAGAACGATCTTCATCGCGCCGTAGAACAACGGGGCCTCCTGTTGCCGTCGCGATGACCTTAACCCGCGCGGGGGCCGGTGGGGCTTACCCCTGGGGATCGGGTCCGCGTACGCTGAACGTCCGACTCCCGTGTACCCGCGTACGCGTCGTTGAACAGGAGATGCACGGTGCCGCTCATGCCCGGAGCAGAAGCGTACCGCCATGAAGGCGGCGAGACCGGTGTCCTGATCTGCCATGGTTTCACCGGCTCCCCTCAGTCGATGCGCCCGTGGGGCGAGTACCTGGCGGAGCGGGGGCTGACCGTGTCCGTGCCGCTGCTGCCCGGACACGGCACCCGCTGGCAGGACATGCAGGCCACCGGGTGGCCGGACTGGTACGCCGAGGTGGACCGCGCACTGCGGTCGCTGCTCGACTCGTGTTCCCGGGTGTTCGTGTGCGGCCTGTCCATGGGCGCCACCCTCACGCTGCGGCTGGCCGAGAAGCACGGCGCCGCGATCAGCGGGCTGGTCCTGGTCAACCCGTCGGTGAAGGCCGACGGGTTGCAGATCAAGGCGGTACCGCTGCTGCGGCACATCCTGCCGTCCGCGCCGGGCATCGCCAGCGACATCGCCCGCGAGGGCGGCGTCGAACTGGGCTACTCCCGGGTGCCGATGCGCGCCCTGCACTCGCTGACGAAGTTCTGGCCGGTGGTGCGCGCGTCGTTGCCCCAGGTCACCCAGCCGGTGCTGCTGCTGCACAGCAGGGAGGACCACGTGGTGCACCCGTCCAACACGGCGATGGTGCTGGGCAGGATCTCCTCCACCGACGTCACCGAGCTGGTCCTGGAACGCAGTTACCACGTCGCCACCCTCGACCACGACGCCGAGCGGATCTTCGCCGAGTCCCACGCGTTCATCGAGCGGCTGTCCGCGACCACGGCCACCGAGGAGGTCACCGCCGGTGGCTGACGCCGATCGCGAGGACGAGGGCGCCGCGCCGCTCGACGAGGACGCCGCCTGGGCGGCCCTGGTCGCCGGTTACGACGAGGAGCCCGAACCCGGGGCCGGGTCCTGGCCCGAGGCCGAGAACGTGACGCCGGACCAGCCGAAGACGCCGCCCGCCGAGGACCCCGCGGCCATCACCCCGCCGCCGACCCGCAGCATCGTCATCCACCCGGTGATCTCCGGGCCGCGGGACTACGAAGTCGAGGATGACGACGAGGACGCGCACTACGTCCCGCCGGAGCCGCCGCCGCTGCCCGAGGCCGACGTCACCACCAAGTTCGCCTGGCTCGCGGTGCTCGGCGGGCCGCTGCTGCTGCTCGTCTACGTCCTGCTCCAGCTCGACATCACCTGGTGGGTGATCCTGGTCGGCGTCGGGGGGTTCGTCGGCGGGTTCGCCACGCTGGTGGCCCGGATGCGGACGGGCGACGAGGACGACGAACGCCCGGACGGCGGCGCCGTCGTCTGACCGGCGGCCCGGCCGCACGGGCGGCCCGGCTGTCGTCGGGGTGGCCCGGCCGTCGTCGGGGCGGCCCGGACATCGTCCGGAGGAAACGGCCCGGGCCGGGACGCGCGTGACCCCGGGCCGGGACGCGGGGCCCCGGACCGGGACGGGAAGGCGCTAGGCCGGGACGCGCAGGGCCGCCAGCACCGGGAGGTGGTCGGTGGCCGAGGCGAGGTCGGTGCGCTTGACGCCCGGGAGGTCCAACGGGACGCCGGCGCCGAGGACTTGGATGCCCGTGGAGGCGAAGATCGCGTCGATCCGCCGACGGGGACCGAGCGCGGGAGAGGTGGGCTCGCCGCCCCA
Source organism: Streptomyces sp. NPDC088194 (assembly GCF_040702025.1). Taxonomy (NCBI): domain Bacteria; kingdom Bacillati; phylum Actinomycetota; class Actinomycetes; order Kitasatosporales; family Streptomycetaceae; genus Streptomyces; species Streptomyces sp. NPDC088194. The sequence continues at coordinate 27,980 of NZ_JBFBIV010000096.1, forward strand.
CGGTTCGGTGGCCCAGGCGTCCTGGAGGGTGCCGGCCAGCCGCCGGAAGGCGCGCCCACCGGGCGGGTCGTTGAGGTCGCCGCCGACCACCCGGTGCTCCTCGCCGAGGGCGTCGAGGCGGCGCAGCAGGAGGTCGGCCTGCTCGGCGCGCTCGTCGGCGCGCAGGCTGAGGTGTGCGCTGAGCACGGACAGCCGGGTTCCGCCGAAACCCAGCACGGCGGTGGCGAAGCCGCGCTGGTGGAGCCCGGGGGTGCGCGGCAGCAGGATGTCCTCGGTGCGGATCACCCGGGCCCGCAGGGACGCGAGGACCATCGGCCCGGCGGCGGGAGCGCCGCCGGTGACGTAGAAGAGCCCGGTCGACTCGGCGAGGCGGGCCGCGGCCTTGCGCCACCGGAAGAACCGCGGGGCCTCCTGGACCAGGACGAGGTCGGGGGCGCAGGCACGGATCACCCGGGCCAGCGCCGCCGTGTCGTCCCGCAGCGAGCGGACGTTGTAACTCAGTACGCGGATGACCGCCGAGCCCCCTGGCTCCGTGGCGGAACTCGGCAGATCTTCCACTCGCGCTGCGCTTTCGTCGTGTCGTCCGGGTCGGCTCGAACCGGAGGGGTCGAGCCGGAGAGGTCGAACCGGTCGGGTGGGATGGGTCGGGTGGAACCGGTCCGGTGGGACCGGGTCCGGTGCGACCGGTCGGGTCGGGTCCAGTCGGTCCGTTTCCGGTCCGGGCCGGACCCGAGCGCTCAGCCCTGGCGGGCCAGGTCCGCCGCCCCCACCAGCCCTGCCTTGCCACCGAGTTGGGCGGCGAGCACCTGGGCGTGCGGCCGCCACTCGCCGCCGATCAGCCAGCGCCGGAACGACTTGCGGATCGGGTCGAGGACGAGCTCGCCCTCGTCCGAGACGCCGCCGCCGACGATGAACGCGGACGGGTCGAAGAGCGAGGCGAGGTCGGCGAGGCCGGCGCCGGCCCAGCGGGCCAGCTCGCGGAAGGAGTCGATCGCGACCGGGTCGCCCTGCCGGGCGGCGGCGCTGATGTGCCGGCCCTCGATGCTCTCCGGGGTGCCGTCGCCGAGGGCGAGCAGCACCTGGGCGTTCTCCGGGGTGGCGTTGGCACGCTGCTTCGCGTACCGGACCAGGGCGCGGCCGGAGGCGTACTGCTCCCAGCAGCCCTGGCTGCCGCAGCCGCAGAGCAGGCCGTCGGGCACCACGCGGACGTGGCCGAACTCCGCGGCGACGCCGAACCGGCCGCGGCGCAGCTTGTTGCCGATGATGATGCCGCCGCCGAGCCCCGTGCCGAGCGTGATGCAGATCACATCGGAGTGGCCCTGTCCGGCGCCGAAACGGTACTCGCCCCACGCCGCCGCGTTGGCGTCGTTCTCCACCACGACGGGCAGCCCGACGCGCTGTTCGACCTTGTCCTTGAGCGCTTCGTGCCGCCAGTTGATGTTGGGCGCGAAGAGCACGGTGGCGCGCTTGTCGTCGACGTAGCCGGCGGCGCCGATGCCGACGGCCTCGATCTGATGACCGGTGCTGACCTGGCGTACCGCCGCCACGATCGCGTCGATGACGCCTTCGGAAGTCGACGGTGTCGGCACCTTGACGGTCTCGAGAATCGAGCCTTCCTCGTCGACCACTCCGGCCGCGATTTTGGTGCCGCCGATGTCGACGCCGATGGTGAGTCCCATGTGTCCCTCAGTTTTCGGTCGATCCCCGCTAAGAGAACCGTACCGGAGAGGGGGTCAGTCGAGGTCGATGTGTTCAGCGGTTGAACGCGCGGAGCTCCCACCTGAGGTCCAGCGCGCCTCCGCTCCGGCCACCGCGGAGCGGTAAGCCGCCAGGAGTTCGGCTCCCGCGGTGCTCAAGTGATCGAACAGATCCGGGTTGCGTTCCTTGATGGGTTCGACAACGGAACGCACCTGGGAGATGACGCCTTGCGCGGCCATCTGCACGGCCGGGTTGCGGAGGGTGGCCAGCCGCTCCGTCACGGCGTCCCCCACGGCCTCCGCCAGCCTGCGCAGTTCGTCCGCCGCCGAGCCCGGCATCTCGCCCGCCTGTGCCCTTCGCCGCGCGTGCTCCGCCGCGATGTCCTCCGCGCTGGCCTTCGCCCACGCGTCAGCGTCGGGACGGTCCTTGGCTTCGCTCATGATCGGCTCCAAACGGTGTGTATCTCCGACGGTACCTGAACCCCCCGATTTTCCCCTTTCTCCCGGTTCCGGGACCACCCGCCGGTGGTGGGCTTCTCGCGCCGTTCCCCGCGCCCCTGGGTTTGTGCGGGTACTCCGCGGTGCGGCTCCGCCGCGCCTGCCCCTTGCAGGGGAGTGCCGGATCTTCCCCCCGGTGAGTGGCTGGTCGCGCAGTTCCCCGCGCCCCTGGGTAGGCCGACCTTCGTACGGAGTGGGGTGACGTGGTTGAGGTGCGCTGTCCCC
>NZ_JBFBIV010000097.1:0-30202 GCF_040702025.1 Streptomyces sp. NPDC088194
CTGCCCGCCAAGGGCGTCTACATCGACGACTCCCTCGCCACCACCTACTGGCAGCAGACGATGGACCTCGCCCTGGCCTGGTGACCCCGGCGAACGGCCCCGAGCAGCAGCGTCCCGCAAACCCGATCGGACAGGTGACCCATCATGCGCAGCACCCGCAAGATCTCCCGTTTCGTGGCCGCTGTCGCCGGCGCGGTCTTCCACGTGGTCGTCCTGGGCGACGTGGGCGCCTCGGCGCTGGAGGCAGGGGTCTTCAGCCGCGGTACGAACTGATCCGTATCCCTCAGGGAGCCGGGCGGGCGGTGCGGGTGACGGGGAGCCGATCGTGCTCCGTCACCCGCACCGCCTGTCCGGCTCCACGGCTGCGCCCGCCGGTCACCCGCACCGCCTGCCGGTCACCCGCACCGCCTGCCGGTCACCCGCACCGCCTGCCGGTCGCCCGCACCGCCCCGGAACTCCCGCGTTACGCGACGACCATCCCGGCCGGGTTGGTGGTCAGACCCAGGGCCGTACTGCCCACGAGCGTGAGCGACTTCGCGTCGATCGCGTCGACCGTCGAGGAGGCGTTCGTGGCGACCCAGACGGTGGAGGCGGTCGCCGTGACGGTGGTCGGGACGTGGTGGACGCCGACGGTCGCGATCACCCGGTCGCGGGCCGCGTCGATCACGGAGACCGTGTCGTCCTTGGAGTTGGTGACGTACACCCGCGAGCCGTCGGGACCGACCGCGACCTGCCACGGCACGCGGCCGACACGGACACGCGTGCGGACCCGGTGGGTGCGCGCGTCGATCACCGAGAGGGTGCCGTGCCAGGTGTTGACGACGTACAGCCGGGTGCCGTCGGGGTGGACGGCGACACCGTTGGAGCCGGCCTGGTCGGTCAGCAGGGCTCGCTGCTCGCCGCTGCCGGTATCCACCACGGACAGGCCGTCGTAGCAGGAGACGTAGAGCGTCCTGCCGTCCGTGGCGGGAGCGAGGGAGTGCGGGGCGTTCCCGGTCTTCCAGGTGGCGGTGACCTGGTCGGAGGCGGTGTCGATCACCGAGAGCGTCCGCGAGCCGCCGAAACCGGTGTCGGGGCCGGTGTTGGCGACGTAGACGCTGCGGCCGTCCGGGGAGGTGGCCAGGCCGTGCGGGTACGGGCCGACGGGGATGCCGGCCGTGATCGTGCCGGTGGCGGTGTCGTAGACCGAGACGGCGTTCTCGCCCGAGCTGCTGAGGTACAGCTTGCCGCCGTCGGCCGACTTCGTCAGGCCGTAGGGGCTCACCCCGGCCCTGACGCTGGCCACGAGCTGGTGGGCGGCCACGTCGATCACCGCGAGGGTGAAGCTGACCACGCCGACGGTGTAGAGGTAGGTGCCGGTGGTGGGGCCGACGCCGGGGACGGCCTCCTGGATGCCGGGGAAGTCGGTGCCCGCGGTGCCGTGCGGGAAGTCGGAGCGGTGCGTGGTGGCGTTCTCCACGATGCGGCTGATGGCGTACGGGCGGCCGCCGGGGTGCCCGGCCGAACCGGCCTTGGGCGCGGCCGGGTTCGTCGTGGACGGGTTCGGCGCGGCCGGGCTCGCCGTGGACGGGTTCGGCGCGGCCGGGTTCGCCGTGGACTTCCCGCCCGCCGGCTCCTGGTGCGGCGGGGTCTGGTCGGCGCCGGGGAACGTGGCCGGCGGCAGCGTCGCGACTTCCTGCTCGGCGGCCCAGAACTGGTCCTTGGTCCCGGGCAGCCGGGGGAACGGCCGGGGAGGGGACGCCGGGAGCCCGAGCGCCGAGGTCAGATCGCCGAAGGTGCTGCGGCGCCAGTCGCTGATGTTGGTCTCGCGCACGCCGGTGATCCGCTCCAGGAAGCGCAGCACCGAGGTGTGGTCGAAGGGCTCGCCGGCCACGTAACCGCCCTGGGTCCAGGGCGAGACGATCAGGCAGGGCACCCGGACGCCGGCGCCGATCGGCACGCCGCCGACGAACTCGCCCGGCGTGCCGGCCGGCGGTGACGGCGGGATCATGTGGTCGAACAGGCCGTCGTTCTCGTCGTAGTTGACGATGAAGACGGTCTTGCGCCACACGTCGGGGTTGGCCGCGATCGCGTCCAGCTGGAGGGCCAGGAAGTCGGCGCCGGCCGCCGGGGTGTAGTCGGGGTGTTCGCTCTGCTCCGAGGTCGGGATGATCCACGAGACGGTCGGCAGGCGGTCGGCGGCCGCGTCCCGCGCGAACTGGTCGGCCGGGCCGATGGTCATGGCGTGCTCGTACAGCGGGTCGCCGGGCTTGGCGTCCTGGTAGGTCCGGAACCACTCCAGCGGATTGGTGCCGTAGTCGTCCTCCTGCTGGTAGACGTGCCAGGAGACCCCTGCCGCGGTGAGGCGCTCCGGGTAGGTGGTCCAGCGGAACGGGGCGGGGATCACGTTGCTGATCACCGGGCCGCCGGCCAGGCCGTCGGGGTCGATGGTGCCGCTCCAGTGGTACAGGCGGTTGGGCCAGGTCGGACCGAGCAGCGAGCAGAAGTACGCGTCGCACAGGGTGAACGACTCGGCGAGCGCGAAGTGGAACGGGATGTCCTCGCGCTGGTAGTAGCCCATCGTGTACGGGCCGTTCGCCGGGCCGTCGGCCGCCCGGTGGGCGGGCAGCCACTGGTCCATCCGGCCGCCGTTGACCGCCGCGTGCTGGACCGTCCAGGCGTGGCTGGTCGAGGGGATCGCCTGCGAGCTGGTCGACTTGGTGTCGAGGTGGAAGGGCAGGAGGTAGCCGTCGGGGTTGACCGCGTCCGGCTGGTAGAAGACCGACCGCCCGGTGGACAGTGTCGCCGCGTCCGGGTCGTCGAAGCCGCGGACCCCGGGCATGGTGCCGAAGTAGTGGTCGAACGACCGGTTCTCCAGCATGAGGATCACGACGTGCTCGATGTCGTCGAGCGATCCCGGGTTCCTGGGCGACTGCGCCATGGCGCGCTGCAGGTTCGGCGGGAGCAGCGTCATCGCCGCCGCCGCGCCGCCGGCACCGAACGCGGACTTCAGGAGTCGTCTACGCGAGAAATCAGCCATGCCACACCTTCACTGCCGAAGATCGTGAACGGCCGTACGACACACCACGTGGTCGTCCGTCGTACGGCGCGTTGGAGACCGAGCCGTTCTCCGTGCGGGTCCGGCGGGCGTCAGTAGACGGTGACGTCCCAGTGGTTGCCCTCGTCGCAGTAGAGGTTGCCCGACGCGGCCTGCCACTGCGGATAGCCGTCGCCGCGGTAGCCGATGTAGGTGAAGCTGTTGTGCACGTAGTTGTCGATGCACGAGTTGTGCGCCAGGTCGACCTTGTAGCCGTTGTAGTGGCTGTAGGTGCCCGAGGCGTGGCCGACCTCGGTGCCGCCGGTGATGTTGATCGCGCAGCCGCTGGCTCCCTTCAGGGTGACCATGGCGTCGACCGTGCCGGAGTTGATCTGGTCGAAGGACGTGCACGTCGAGTTGGACCGGGTGGTGCAGTTGCCGCTGGAGCTCCAGGTGATGCCCGCGGCGGAGAGCTTGGCGGCCGCAGCCGACTGGGACATCTTGGTGCCGCTGGCCTGGGCGAACGGGGCCGCGACCAGAAGGACGCCCGCTGCGGCGACGGTGGCGACGGCGAGTCTGCGAGGACGGATGGGCACGGGGGCCTCCTGTGGTGGGGGAGGGGCGGGAGGTGCGTACGGGGCAGGCTCTCAGGCTAGTCCGAATCGTGAGCATGACAAGTACGGCGGGATGGCGTCCTGGCGAACGAAGCCCCGCCGGGCCGGCGCGGCGCCCCGTGGCCGATTCGTTCAAGACCACCGGGGCGGCGGCTGCCTACCCTCGGGGCATGGAACCGACGAACCCGGCCTCACGGCACGTCAGCACGCACATCGACCGCCCCGCCGGGGAGGTGTACGCCTACGCGTCGAACCCGGCCCACCTGCCCGAGTGGGCCCATGGACTGGGCGATTCCGTCGACCGGGTCGATGGGCAGTGGGTCGCGCAGTCGTCGCCCATGGGGCGGGTGGTGGTGGCGTTCGCACCGGAGAACGAGTTCGGTGTCCTCGATCACGACGTGACCCTGCCGTCGGGTGAGGTCGTCTACAACCCGGTGCGGGTGATCGACGACGGCGCGGGGTCCGAGGTGGTGTTCACGCTTCGCCGGCGGCCCGAGATGAGTGACGAGGAGTTCCGGCGTGACGCGGAGACGGTGGGCGCCGACCTCGCCAGGCTCAAGCGGGTGGTGGAGGGGTGAATGTTCGTTCATATGTACTTATAGATGTGCTTATAGAGGTGTGGGCGCGTCGCGACTTACCGTTGCGGGGTGGCTGCCGCCGCTGACGGCGGGCACGGGTGGGTCGTGTTCCGGCGTCGAGGGGAGACCGCTCATGGCCAGCGCGTTCCAGGAGCGCAAGTTGCGGGGGATGTTCGCGGCGTTCGACACGGACGGCGACGGCTTCCTGCGCGAGGAGGACTTCAGGGCGCTGGTGGCGCGCTGGAGCCGGCTGCCGGAGGTAGGGCCCGGCACGGAACTGCGGGCCCGGGTGGAGACGCTGCTGATGGGCTGGTGGGCGGCGCTGCTGGAAGCCGGGGACGCCAACGCGGACGGATCGGTCGACCTGGGCGAACTGCTCCAGCTCGTCGACAGGTTGCCCTCCATGGTCGCGGAGGTGACGGCGACCGCCGACACGGTCTTCGACGCCGTGGACGCGAACGGCGACGGCCGCATCTCTCCGGCGGAGCACCGCTCGCTGGTCGAGACCTGGAACGGACGGCCGGTGGACATGACGGGCGTCTTCGAACGGCTCGACCTGAACGGCGACGGCCACCTCAGCCGCGAGGAGTTCGCGCTGCTGTGGCGCCAGTTCTGGATCAGCGACGACCCGGCGGAGCCCGGCAACTGGCTCTGCGGCCGGTTCCCGGGCTCGCAGGACTGATCGCCCGGGTTCAGGCGGTGGTGAGGTCGCCGACGGTCGGCTCGCCGGCCCACGTGTAGGAGAGCTGGAGCGACCCGTTCGGGAAGACCCGCGACGTGGCCAGCCGCAGCGCCGAAGGCACCGCGCCGCCCTCGAACACGCGCTTGCCGCTGCCGAGCACCACCGGGTACACCCAGAGGTTCAGCCGGTCCACCAGCCGCTGCGCGAGCAGCGACCGGACCAGGTCGAGGCTGCCGATCACGTGGACGCGGCCGTAGCGCTCCTTGAGCTCGGCCACACCCTCGGCGAGGTCACCGCGAAGGACGCTCGCGCCCTCCCAGCCCAGCGGGTCCTGGAGGGTGCGGGTGGCGACGAACTTCGGGACGCTGTTGAGCAGGCGCGTGAAGTCCATCTCCGCCGGGGCCGTGGGCCAGTACCCCGCGAAGATGTCGTAGGTACGCCGGCCGAGCAGCAGCGCGTCCATGCCCTTGGCCTGCTCGAACACGAGCCCGCCGGATTCGGGGCTGATCAGCGGCGCCTGCCAGCCGCCGAACGCGAAACCGCCCTCGCGGTCCTCCTCGGGCCCGCCCGGTGCCTGCGCGACCCCGTCGAGGGTCATGAACTCGGTGACGACGAGCTCGCTCATGGTGTGCTCCTCCCGGTGGAAACTCTCTCCCCCTGGAGACGACACGGCGGGCCCGGACTCATCGGTGGCTCAGCCGTCCGAGAGCCGAGACGACGGAATCGCGTACGGCCGCACCGGCGTACGGCCGCACCGGCGCGCGGCCGCACCGGCGTACGGCCGCACCCACGCACGACCGCTACCGCTACCGCGGGTCGAGACCGTTGGACCGGGCGACGCCGCCGAGCCAGGCCAGCGACGGCTTGGGGGTGCGCACGAAGGTCTCCCGGTCCACCGAGATCAGGCCGAAGGTCGGCCGGTAGCCGGACGCCCACTCGTAGTTGTCCAGCAGGCTCCAGTGCAGGTAGCCCTCCACCCGCACGCCGTCCTCGATGGCCGCGTGCAGGCCGGCCAGCGCGCCGCGGGTGTAGTCGATCCGCCGGGCGTCGTCGGCGGTGGCGATGCCGTTCTCGGTCACGAAGACCGGCGTGCCCCCGGTCTTCTCCCAGGCGCTGCGCACCCCCAGCTCCAGCGCCCGCGGGTAGTACTCCCACCCGGTCAGCGTGGTCTCGACGCCTTCGGGCACCTGGCGCGGTCCATCCGGGCCGATGATCGTACGGGTGTATGCCTGCACGCCGACCCAGTCGTCGCCGCGCGCGGCCTCCAGGTACCAGTCGTCGCGCTGGTACCCGTAGGCGTGCGCGACCTCCTCGCAGCCCGGCTCGGCCTGGAACGCCTGGGTGGCGACGGTCCATCCGGAGCGGACCCCGCCCACGCCGGACAGCACCTCGCGCGAGCGGCGGTGGCACTCCAGCAGGGTGTCCGCGACCTGGAGGTCCGGCGCCGGCAGGCCGTACGCCACCAGGTTCGCCGGGTCGTCGCCGCCCGCGATCATCGCGGCGATGTTGGGCTCGTTGACGGTGCAGACCCACTTGACGTCGTCGCCCAGCACCGGCAGCGCCAGCTCCGTGAACCGCGCGAAGCGGTCCGCCGCCTTGGGGCTGCGCCACATGCCCTCCTGCGCGAACCAGCGCGGGACGGTGAAGTGCATCAGCGTCACCATCGGGGTGAGGCCCAGCTCCAGCGCGGTGTCCACCATGCGGCGGTAGTGGTCGATCGAGGCGCGCGAGACCACGCCCTCCTCGGGCTCGATCCGGCTCCACTCGATGGAGAACCGGTACGTGTCCAGGCCCGCGTCACGCAGCAGCGTCATGTCCTCGCGGAAGCGGTGGTAGCTGTCGCAGGCGTCACCGGAGGGTTCGGCGATACGGGTGCCGGGTGCGTGTTCGCGCGGCCACCAGTCGTTGTTGATGTTGTTTCCCTCGATCTGGTGGGCGGCGGTTGCGGCGCCCCACAGGAAACGGTCGGGGAAGTGCAGCACGGAGAGAACCTCGTTCATGTGAGAAAGTGACGACCGGTCAGCTGGTGCACGACCAGAAGTCGGAGAGCAGGTCCGCGGTGGCGACCGGGTTCTCCTGGTTGGGAAGATGGCCGGCGCCGGCGATGACCTCGTAGCGGGCGCCGAGGCGTTCGGCCATCGTGCGCTGCCACTCCTGCGGCCAGGCGTCGTCGTGCGCACCGTGGGCGACCAGGACGGGCAGCGCGGTGACGGCCAACTCGGGTGTGGAGTCGGCCGGGTCGGCGAGGATGTCGATGGCGCCCAGCAGGCTGTCCACGCTGGTGCGCATCGAGCGCTCGCGGAGGAACCGTTCGCCCGCGCCGAGCCGGTCGGGGTCGCGCCGTGCGGTCCTGGCCGCTTCGGGCCGGTCGAGGGTCCACAGGTCGATCCGCTTCCCGGCCCCGCGCAGCTTCGCCTCTTCGGCCGCCTTGCGGCCCGGCCAGCCGTGCGGACCCGAGCAGAGCATGGTCAGGTCCTCGAACGCCTCCCGGCCGCCGCTGACCGCGGCCGCCCGGGCCACGGTGCCGCCGAAGCTGTGGCCCACCAGATGGGCGCGTTGCCGGCCCGTCAACTGGGCGACGAGCGAGGCGACATGGAGCACGTCACCGGAGAAGGCGTCCAGCGTGTAGTGCTCCTCGCCGGCCGGCGCCGCCGAGTCGCCCTGCCCGCGCTGGCTGAACGCCCAGGCGTCGAAGCCGCGTTCGGCGAGCAGTGGCAGCAGCGGGACGAAGTCCTCCTTGGAGCCGGTGAAGCCCGGGACCAGCAGCGCGGTGCCGCGCACCGGCTCGCCGGGCCGGCCCTGGGGGAGCGCCCGGAAGGCGGTCAACGGCCCTACCGGAAGGTCCAGTTCGAGGATCTCGATGGAGGCCGGCACCGGAAGCACGCTGAACCGCCGTCCCGGCCGGACGCGTTGCGCCGCCTCGGTCCGGGCCCGCGCCCGCGCGTCCGCGCCGCCGCCGCTCCCGGCCACGCCCGTGCCCCCGCTCATGCCGCCACGCCCGCTCATGCCGCGCCCTCGTCGGGTCCGGCGGCCGCGAACCGGCGCGCGGGCTGCGGGATGGAGTCCAGCAGCCGGGTCGTGTAGTCGTGCTCGGGGAAGCGCAGCACCTGGACGGTCGGCCCCGACTCCACCACCCGGCCCTGGTGGAGCACCATGATCTTGTCGGTCACCATCCGCGCGGACAGCAGGTCATGGGTGATGTAGAGCAGGGAGACGCCGAAGTCGCTGCGCAGGTCGCGCAGCAGGGCCAGCACGCCGGCCCGCAGCGAGACGTCGAGCATGGAGACCGGCTCGTCGGCGATCAGCACCTGCGGGTCGCTCGCCAACGCGCGGGCGATGACGACACGTTGGCGCTGTCCACCGGACAACTCGTGCGGCAGCCGCGCCGCGAACTGCTCGACCGGGGTCAACCCGACGATCTCCAGCAGTTCGAGCACCCGCTTCCTGGCCTCCGCCCCCTTGCGCCCGGTGAAGTTCACCACCGGCCGGGTGAGCGTGTACTCGACCGTGTGCAGCGGGTTGAGCGCGGCGTACGGGTCCTGGAAGACCATCTGGACGTCGGCGTGCAGCTTGTGCAGCTGCCGGCGGCGCAGCCGGTCCACCCGCAGCTCGCCGAAGGAGACGGTGCCGCTGCTGGGCTGCTCCACCCCGGTGATCAGCTTGGCCAGGGTGGACTTCCCCGATCCGCTCTGGCCGACCAGGGCCATCGACTCGCCCGGCTCCAGCCGGAAGGAGACCCCTTCCACGGCGGTGACCGGGGCGTCCCCGCGCCGCCGCCCGGGGTAGACGCGGCTGACGTCCGCCACGACGACGGCGTCCTGTGCGGCCGCGCGGGTCCCGGTACGACCGCCCGCGTGCCCGCCCGCGTGCCCGGAGGAGCGACCGGCCGCGTGGCCACGGCTCCCGGCGGCGGCCGGCGAGGCGTCGTCCGTAGCCGTAGCCGTAGCCGTAGCCGTGTCCGTAGCCGGCTCCGTCGTCTTCGTCGGCTCCACCGCCGGCAGTCCCGGCAGCTCCACGACCTCCGCGCGCGGGTCGGCGTAGTGGCCGAGCAGCGTCTGCGTGTACGGGTGCCGGGGCCGCTGGAAGATCTCCCGGGAGGGGGCGTCCTCCACGATGACCCCGTCCTTCATCACCATCACCCGGGCCGTGGACTCCAGCACCACACCCAGGTCGTGGCTGATCAGGACCGCGGTGAAGCCCTCGCTCTCCTGCAGTTCCCGGATGGTGCGCATCACCGCGTGCTGGACCATCACGTCCAGCGCCGTGGTGGGCTCGTCGAAGACCATCAGCCGCGGTTCGAGGGAGAGCGCGAGCGCGATCGAGACGCGCTGCCGCATGCCGCCGGACAGCTCGCCCGGGTAGCGGTCGAGTACGGACCCGGTCAGCTCGACCTTCTCCAGCAGCTCCACCGCCCGGCCGCGCCGCCGGGGCCGCGGCACATGGCCGTGGGCGGCGAAGATGTCGCCGAAGTGGTGGCCGATGGTGCGCACCGGGTTGAGCGCGTTCATCCCGGACTGCAGGACCATGGCGAAGCCGCCGCGCCGCTGCACCCGCACCTGCTCGGTGTCGAGCCCGGCGATGTCCGTGCCGTCGAAGAGGATGCGGCCCTCGGAGATCCGCGCCGGCGGCTTGGCCAGCCGGGTCAGCGCGAAGCCCAGCGTGGACTTCCCCGATCCGGACTCGCCGACCAGGCCGACGAACTCGCCCTCCTCCAGGCAGAAGGAGGCGTCCTTGACCGCGGTGGTCGGCTCGGCGCCGCGCGGCTCGTAGACGATGCTGAGGTTCCTGACGTCGAGCAGGCTCATCGTCCGTTCCCTTCCCGCAGCCGCGGGTTGCTCAGCCCGTCGACACCGAAGTTGACCAGGGTCATGGCGGTGGCCAGCAGCGCGACGCACAGCCCTGGGGCGAAGAGCAGAATCCACTGGCCGGTGAGGAGGGCGTTGGAGTTCTGCGCCCAGTAGAGCATCGAGCCCCAGCTGACCGTGAAGGGGTCGCCGAGCCCGAGGAAGGACAGCCCGGACTCCGCCAGCACCGCCGCGGTGGCCGCGCCGAAGAAGGAGCCGGCGATCATCGAGGTCATGTTGGGCAGGATCTCCCGGAACACCACCCGGGTCGCGCTCTCGCCGCTGAACAGTGCCGCGGTGACGAAGTCCCGGCTGCGCAGCGACTGGGTCTGCGCCCGCAGCACCCGCGCTCCCCAGGCCCAGCCGGTGATCACGACCACCAGCACGATCATCTTCAGCCCGCCGTTCTGCAGGTAGGCGGCGATGATGATCATCAACGGCAGGCCGGGGACCACCAGGAAGAGGTTGACGACGAAGTTGACCACGTCGCCGAGCCAGCCCCGCAGATAGCCCCAGGACAGCCCGACCGCCACCGCGACCAGCGTGGTCAGGCCGCCGGCGACGAAGCCGACCACGATCGACACCCGTGCCCCGTAGAGCAGTTGGGACAGCACGTCCTCGCCGGCGCCGGTGGTGCCCAGCAGGTGCGCGGAGCTGCCGCCGGTGTCGGGCGGGAAGTTGTTCGCGTGCGGGGAGTACGGCGCGATGAGCGGCGCGAAGATCGCCACCAGGACGAAGACCGCGAGGATCACCAGGCCCACCCGGGCCTTGCCGTTGCTCCACACCGTGCCGAACGAGCGGCCGAAGACCTGGAGCGCGCGCACCACTCCCGAACTCGACGGCGCCGCGGGCGCCATGGCGGCCGGCGGGGCCGAAGCGGCGGGCGTGGACGGCGGAGTCGGCGGGTTCGGCGGGGTCGCAGTAGGGGAAGTCATCTCGGTCACCGCCTGGTCCGGGGGTCGAGGACGCCGTAGAGGACGTCCACGATGAAGTTCGCGACCAGCACGCACACCGTGATCATCAGGAAGAGCGCCTGCATCAGCGGGTAGTCGTGGTTGGTCACCGCGCTGTACAGCAGATGGCCGACACCGGGGTAGTTGAAGACCTGCTCGACCAGCAGCGAACCGCCGACCACGCCACCCAGCGCCATGCCGAAGCCGGTGAGGTTGGGCAGCAGCGCGTTGCGGGCCGCGTAGCGCAGGGCGACGGTGCGCCCGCGCAGGCCGTTGGCCTCGGCGAAGGTCACGTAGTCCTCGCCGATGGTGCCGATCATCGTGTTGCGCATGCCGAGTATCCAGCCGCCGAGCGAGGTCAGCAGGATCGTCAGCGCCGGCAGCACCGCGTGGTAGAGCGAGTCGCCGAGGAAGTCCAGCGAGAAGTTCGGCACCGCGTCCGCGGAGTACGCCCCCGAGGTCGGGAACCAGCCGAAGACGTAGCCGACGAAGAAGACCAGCAGCAGCGCGGTCCAGAAGTAGGGGAACGCCGCGAGGAACGCGCCGGACAGGGTGGGCAGCGAGTCCAGCCAGGTGCCCCGCTTCCACGCCGCGGCCACGCCGATCAGCGAGCCGACGACGAAGGCCAGCACGGTCACCAGGCCGACCATCACCAGGGTCCAGGGCAGCGCCTGGCCCACCATGCCGGAGACCGACTGCGGGAAGAAGGTGTAGGACACCCCGAACCGCAGGTGGACCACGGTGTTCAGGTACTCCACGTACTGGTGCCACCAACTGCCGCTGGGCACGCCCAGCTGGGCCTCGATCGCGGCCCGGGTGGACGGTGCCACCGGGCCGTTCTGCGAGAGCTTCGCGACGGCCGCGTCGGCCGGCGAGCCCGGCATCAGCCGGGGAAGCGCGTAGTTGAGCGTGACCGCCGCCCACATGGTGAGCAGCAGCAGCCCGAACTTGCGCAGGATGTAGCGCATGAGGGGTTCTCCTCGTCCCTTCCGCGGTCGCCTACTGCGCCAACCGCAGATGCGTCATCACCAGAAGTGGGGTGGAACCCCAGGTCATCAAGGACGCATACGGATTCTGCGGGCTGGGCCAGCCCGTGAACTTCTTGTCGCTGGAAAGGCCCCACAGCCCGCCGTAGAAGAGCGAGATCTCCGGCAACTGCTGGTACACCACGCTCTGGAGCTGGTCGGCCAGGCGCTTCTGCTCGGCCGGGTCGGTGGTGGTCCTGAACCGGTCCAGCAGCGCGTCGGTCGCCGGGTCGCCGTAGCGTTGGTAGTTCGACGCGGTGGAGGTGCCCACCGGCTTCTTGAAGGCCGAGTTCAGCAGGTTGTTGTAGTCCTGGTAGAGCGAGCCGGAGCCGCCGACGGTGCCCAGCGCCAGGTCGAAGTCGCCGTTCTGCAGGGACTGCTGGTAGGCGGCGGGCTGCGGCTTGTCGAGCTTGACGGTGATCCCGACCGCGCGGAGCTGCTGGATGATCTCCTGCGCGCCCTGCATCCAGTCCGCCCAGCCGTCCGGCACCGTGAGGTTGACGCTCAGCGGCTTGCCCGCGCTGTTCACCAGCTTGCCGCCGCGCTGGGTGTAGCCGGCCTTGGCGAAGGCGGCGAGCGCGGCCGAGGTGTTCTGGGCCACCATCCCCTGGTTCGGGATGGCGGTGTTGAGCGACGCCTTCTCGTTGGGCAGCAGCAGACCGGTCTGGCTGGCCGCCTTCACGTAGCCCTGCTCCGCCTTGTCGGCGATCTGCTGGCGGTCCAGCGCCAGCGACAGGCCGGTGCGGAAGTCGAGGTTGTCGAACGGCGCCTTGGTGAGGTTGGGCAGCAGCCCGACGATGCCGCCCGGCGGGAACCAGTAGCTGTGGTGCGTCTTGTCCGCCTTCACCCAGGTGTTGTCCACGTTCGGGAAGAAGGAGTACGCCCAGTCGTAGCCCTGGGTGGCGATGGCCAGGTCCGGGCTGGAGCCCGGCACGACGATCTTCTGGACCGCGACCTTGTCGGCCTGCCAGTAACGGTCGTTCTTGGCCAGGGTGTACTGGTTGGGCGTGAAGCGGGCCAGCGTGTACGGGCCGGTGACCACGGGGTTCGGATCGGTGTACGTCACCGGGTTCTTGACGCCGCGCCAGATGTGCTCCGGCACGATGAGCGTCGCCTCGATGACCTTCGCCGCGGGGACGTCGGCGTTCTTCAGGTGGAACACCACGTGGTCGCCGCTGACCGACAGCGAGGCGATGTGCTGCCACACGCCGCCCGTGTCCAGCGCGGGGTGGCTGCGCAGCAGCTCGAAGGTGTAGGCCACGTCGGCCGCCGTGAACGCCTTGCCGTCCGACCAGCGCACGCCCTGCCGGATGTGGAAGTCGACCGTCCTGGCGTTCGGCTGGGTGTAGCCGGTGGCCAGGAACGGCGTCTCCTTGCCGTCGAGGTTGTTGACGACCTCCAGCGGCTCGTACATCCACGTCGTCAGGTTGCGCTTGTTCGGCGAGAACGGGTTGAAGTTCCTGAAGAGGGCCGGCGTGCCGTTGTCGGCACCCCCGACCAGCAGGGTGGTCGGGCCGACATTCGAGGTGCCGGACTTCACGGAGACCGAGCATCCGGTGGCGACGAGTGTGGCGGCGACCCCGAACGCGGCGGCGGCCCTCAGCCGTCTCCCGCTGGCACGCGTCATGGTCGGGCGATCCTCTCCCTTGAGGCCCTCCGAGGAGGGAGGGCGCAGGCTCCTGTCCTGCGCTTTCCGCACTGTATGCGCATACATTTCGTTTCCGCAAGGTTCCGGGACTGTGAACTGCAGACCACCTCCGGGCCCGCGCCGACCGCACCGCGAGGGTGCCGGCGGCCGCCGCGCGGCCGGGGAGGGTACGGTGTGGTTCCTGCGTGTATGCGCATACGGGAACGGGCGTGCACACGCTGACCGGAAGAGGAGCATCAGGTGGCCACTGCGCGGAAGCCGGCGTCGGGCACGACCGGTACGCCGACGGTCTACGATGTCGCCGAGCGCGCGAGTGTGTCGATCGCCACAGTGTCCCGGGTCTACCGTTCGCCCGACGCGGTGCGCGCGCCCACCCGCGAGAAGGTGCTCGCCGCCGCCCGCGACCTCGGCTACGTCCCCAGCGGCAGCGCCCGCGGGCTGGCCAGCCGGAACACCGGCATCCTCGGCCTGTGCTTCCCCGACTACACCGACCCCGAGAGCGACGCCCCGGGCGACGGTGACGAGAACGCCGCCACCCTCTACGCCGACCACATCATCCGCGGCATGGAGCGCGCCGCCCGCAGCCGCGGCTACGCCCTGCTGATCGCGGCCTCGCTGCGGGACGGGCCGACGAGCCTGGTCGCCACGCTGGCCGGACACGTCGACGGCTTCGCGGTCATGTCCCGGACCGTGGACGCGAAGGAACTGGAGACGGTCTCCCGCCGGATGCCGGTGGTCATGCTGGCCGGGCCGCCCGAGTTGGACCACCTCGACAACGTCCAGGTCGACAACCGCGGCGGGCAGAAGGAACTGACGCGCCATCTGATCGAGGAACACGGCCTGACCGAGCTGGCGTTCGTCGGCGGACCCTCGGACTCCCCCGACGCCGAGGCGCGCTTCCTCGGGTACCAGGACGCCTGCCGCGAGGCCGGCCTGCCGGTGCCGCCCGAGCCGGTCCGGCGCGGCGACCTCACGCGCGTCGCCGGGCGGGACGCCGCAAGGGCGCTCGTCGAAGGGGCCGGATCGGGGTCGGGCTCCGGTTCGCGGTCCGGGTCCACGTCCGGTTCGCGGTCCGGTTCGGGCTCCGGTTCGGGCTCCGGTTCGCGCGGGGCGGCGGGGCTGCCCGACGCGCTGATACTGGCCAACGACCAGATGGCGGTAGGGGCGTTGGAGGAGTTCTCCGCGCACGGCATCCGTGTCCCCGAGGACATCGCGGTGACCGGGTTCGACGGCATCCCGCTCAGCGCGATGGCCCACCCGCCGCTGACCACCGTGCGCCAGCCCAGCCGGCGGATCGGCGAGGAGGCGGTCGCGCTGCTCGTGGACCGCATCGGCGCACCGCAGCGCGAGCCGCACGCCCTGATGCTGCCGGTCTCGCTGCTGCTGCGGGCGAGCTGCGGCTGCGGGGAGTCCGTGCCGGCGCAGCGGCGCGGGTAGCGGATACGGGCGGGCGGCGCTGGTAGGGGCGGGCGGCGCGGGGAGCGGCGCCCGGGTCGTGCCGGACGCCGACTCCCCTTTCCCCGCGGCCCTCAGACGTCCAGGACCGTGTCCGGGGCGAGTTCGTAGACACCGTAGGAGAACCCCGCGGCCTGGATGCCGGACGCGGTCACGTCGACGCCGTGGACGGCGAGCGGGCGGGGGGCGGAGCCGGTGGCGGGCCACGGGGCCGTCGCGGGCTCGCGGCGCCCGTTGATCACCACGAGGTGGCGGTCGCCGCGCAGGTAGACGAAGGGGTAGTCGCGGTGCAGCACCTGTACCGTGCCGCCGGTGCCGAGGGCGGGCGTCGCCTTGCGCAGCGCGATCAGCCGCTGGACGTGGTGCAGCAGGGAGCCGTCGTCGGCCCGGGCGGCGGCCACCGTGGGCCGCTGCTCGTCGGGGTCGACGGGCAGGTAGAGCCGGTCCTGGGGCGCGGTGGAGAAGCCGGCGTTCGCGGAGCCGTCCCACTGCATCGGGGTACGGGACCCCTGGCGCGCCTCGCCGTCGAGCTGGCTGCCTTCCTTGTCCGGCAGCCCGGGGACGTACCGCATGCCGATCTCGTCGCCGTAGTAGATGACCGGCAGCGACGGCCAGGTGAGCAGGAAGGCGAAGGCGGGCGCGACCATGTCGCGGGTGCGGGGGCCGCAGGTCAGCCGGGAGAAGTCGTGGTTGGCGGTGGGCAGGGCGACATGGCCGGCGCCGTCGATCGCCTCGTCGGCCTCGCGCCAGGCGGCCAGGAAGGTGCTCATCGTGCCCCGGCCCTCGGGGTCGAAGTAGCAGGGCCGGCCGTCGGCCCACCCGCCCTGGCTGCCGGTGCCGTTGTCCCACAGCGAGCGCAGCGCCTGCCCGGTGAAGTGCAGGAAGAAGTCCGCGTGGAACCCGGCCGGTACGGCGGTCTTGGGGTCGCCCCACTCGGAGAGCAGGATGCACCCGGGGTGGGTCCGGTCGATCCAGTCCCGCATCTCCGCCCAGAGCCGGCCGGTCTCCACGAGCCCGGGGTCGTCCTTGACCAGGGAGGCGGCCATGTCGACGCGGAAGCCGGAGACGCCGCGGTCGAACCAGTACCCCATGATCTCCCGCAGCGCGGCGCGGTTGGCCTGGGGGCCCTCCGCGCTCACCGGCTGCCGCCACGGCTCGGCCGGGTCCATCCGGGCGTAGCCGAAGTTCAGGGCGGGCTGGATGGGATAGAAGTTCGCGAGGTAGTAGCCGCCGCGCGCCGCGTGGTTGGGAATCCAGCCGCGCACCGGGGAGGCGAGGCGGTCGGACCAGATGTAGCGGTGGTCGTCCGGGTTCTCGACGGCCTCCAGGAACCACGGGTGCTGGTGCGAGGTGTGCCCGGGGACGAGGTCGAGCATGATCCGCATCCCGCGCTCGCGGGCGGCCTCGATCAGCGCGTCGGCGTCCTCGTTGGTGCCGTAACGGGGGTCGACGGTGAGGTAGTCGGTGATGTCGTAGCCGCCGTCACCGAAGGGCGAGGCGAAGCAGGGGCTGAGCCAGAGCGTGTCGACGCCGAGCCAGGCCAGGTGGTCCAGCCGTTCCCGCACCCCGCGCAGGTCGCCGATGCCGTCGCCGTCGGAGTCGGCGAAGGTCGCCGGATAGATCTGGTAGAGCACGGCATCGGCGAGCCAGGGCGGTGGGTTCCGATGCGCGCCCTCGGGTGCGTTGTCACTGCGTTGTCCGTTGAACCGCACGGGAGCCCTTTCGTCGAAGGCTGCGATTGTACGACCGTATGTAAGCGCATACAAGCGAGTGCAGGGCGCCTGACCTGCGGCGGTCCGGCGGCGCCCCGACCGTGGAACGGACGGCCCGCTCCGTGCCGGACGGCCCGCGCTGCTCCGTGCCGGAGGGAGCGGCTGCGTACGGTACGGCTCGCCCGGATGTTCACCAGGAGTTCGACCGTACGCCCCGGTCGCGAACCGGCGGGCCGCCATAGGGTCCACGAGCCGACAGGAGATCGTCAGGAGTGGCGGCGCGCGGACACGGGCGCACGCCGGGGGACGCGCCGACGACCACGGGGGCCGGGGGGTCGGGCCTGACGGCGCACACACCGTATGTCGATGCCTCACCGCATCGTGTCTTTGGGGGGCTCCACTTGAGAGTTCGTACCCGCCGCGGCCTCGCGGCGATCACCTCGGCCGCCTCGCTGGCGGCCGGCATTCTCGGTGCGACCGCACCGCGGGCCGGGGCGATGCCGATCGCCGCGGGGACCGGCCTGATCTCGGTCGTCGACGGCTCCGGCGTGACGACCGCCGGCGCCGACGGCAGCGGCGCCGCCACCGTGCCGCACCTGCCCAACACCGGCCGCCTGTCCGCCAACTGGGCGCCCGACGGCAGCCGTCTGGTGGCCGGCGGGCAGGACCCGACCCGGCTCACCAGCACTCGCCTGGCCGGCGACGCCTCGCACGTCACCACCGAGTGGCCGCAGGGCGCGTCCGGCACGCAGTACACCGACGCGACCTTCTGGCTCGACGGCAGCGACATCGTCACCAGCACCGGCGAGGAGCTGTACTACGGACCCTCCGACGCGTCGATCGGCCAGCAGCCGCTGCTCACCGGCACCAACCAGCCGCCGGCCGGCAGCTGCGACGTCCACCCGAGCGCGAGCATCCTCGGTCCGCTCGCCTTCGCCCGCTCCACCTGCGGCACGGACGGGTCGGACATCTGGACCCTGGACCCGGCCACGAACACCGTGCGGCGGATCGTGCCCGACGGCGCCGACCCCGCGTTCTCCGCGGACGGGGGCCGGTTGGCCTTCACCCGGGTCGTCGACGGACTCAGCCAGATCTTCACGGCGGCCGCCGACGGCACCGGCGTCCAGCAGGTCACCACCGACGCCGTGAACCACACCGACCCGTCCTGGGACCCGGCCGGCGGGCGGATCGCCTACGCCGCCACCGACCCGTCGGCCCGCGGCACCGGCGCCACCGGCTCCACCGGCTCCACGTCGACCAAGATCCTCGACCTGAGCGACGGCAGCAGCACCGTCGTCAGCACCGGCAGCACCAAGCCGGCCTGGCAACCGGTCCGCAACAACACCCTGGACCGGGTGTACGGCACCGGCGGCATCACCATCGACCAGGCCGCGTCCCGCTTCACCTTCGACACCACCGGCGCGGCCCACGTACCCGGCCTGATCACCGCGCACTCGGCGGTCCTGGTCAACAAGGCCAACGCCACCTACGCGACCCCCGCGATCTCGCTGGCCGCGGAGAAGCAGGGCCCGATCGTGCTGACGGCCGGCGGCTCGCTGGACGCCACGGCCAGCGCCGAACTCAAGCGCACGCTCCCCAAGGGCAGCACGGTCTACCTGGAGGGCAACACATCGCAGTTGAGCTCCACGGTGTCCTCCCAGATCACCGCGCTCGGCTACACCGCACTGCGGATGGACGGCGCCGACCTGGCGTCGGTCTCCGCCCGGACCGCCACGCAGATCACCAAGAAGCCCGACTGGGTGTTCGTCGCCGACGGCATGGACTACCACGACCCGGTCTCGGCCTCCACCGCGGCCGGCGCGCTCGGCTTCCACGGACTCGGCGTGGTGCTGCTGGTGAAGGGCACGACCATTCCCGCCGCGGTCAAGACGTACCTCAACTCGCTGGACCCGGACACCACCGGGCTGGTGTCGGTGGGCGCCAACGCCAGGACGGCGCTGGAGAACACGCCGCTGGCCGACCAGTGGCAGTTCTACGACGTCAGCGGCACTTCGTACGAGCAGACCGCGGTCAACCTGGCGAACTTCTGGTGGACCGCGCCCAACATCGCCACCGTGGACGGGGGTTCGACCTGGTCCAACGCGGTGACCGGCAACGCGGTGACGGCGATCTACGGCCCGACCCTGTGGTCGGGCGCGGACGCGCTGTCCTCGCTGACCTCCGGCTACCTCACCAAGGAGTCCGCGAGCGTCCAGGAGGTGGCGACCTTCGGCGGCAACGACGCGTACGCGCCCGCCGCCCGCGCCGGCATCGGCGACGCGATCGGCATCAGCAGCGCGCAACTGACCACCGTGTGGTGGGCCGGCGGCGCCGCCCCGGCCGCGCCTGCCGGCGGCACGTCGTCGAAGGCCGTCACGAAGGCGCTGCCGACCGTCCACGGCCCCGGGTCCGAGGCGTCGGCCGCCGACCGTCCGTCGCTGACCGTGCAGACCCGCGGCGCCCACCTGCCCGCGCCGAACGGCCGTACGCTGCCCGCGAAGGACGACCGCACCCGCTGAACCGCCTCACGACTCCCGGTGGGCCCGGCCGCGACACCCGGGCCCACCGGGGCTAACCGTTCCCGTACGGGTTGCCGCCGAGCCGGGTGCGGCCGTCGACCAGCTCGCGTACCGCGTCCAAGTGGCCGCTGTGGCAGGCGACTTCGGTGATCACGTGGATCACGATGTGCCGGACGTCAGGCAGCCGCCAGGTCGGCCAGATCTCCACCGGCCAGGCGGCGGGCTCCTGTTCGGGCACGGCGGTGGCCAGCACGGCGTCCGCGCGCGCGATCGCCGCCCGGTAGTCGGCGAGGGCCTCCTCGGCGCTCATGCCCTCGGGGACGTACCAGTGCGTCTCGGCGCCCGTCGTGAGCTGTGCGGCCACGTCCGGCTCTCCGGCGATCACCCCCGGGAACCAGAAGCGCTCGACATCCACGGTGAGGTGGCGCAGCAGTTCCAGGCAGCTCCAGCCGCTCGGCAGCACCGGCCGCCGCAGGTCCTCCGCCGAGAGCCCTTCGAGGTTCCCGACGATGTGCTCGCGCTGCTGGTCGAGGGCGCCCTTGAGCGCCGTGAGTTCGGCGTTCACCGGGCGGCCCACAGGAGGCCCGGGCGCCGTGCGGGCAGCACCCGGGGCAGCACCCCCACCGGCTCGCCTGTCGTGCTCGTCATCCGCGCGCCTCCGTCGACCGCACAGCGTGCACCTGCCTACGCCCTCGACGCTACCGCGGGGGTACGACAACTCCGGCCCGGGACTCCTGCCCGCTCGCGTACGCGTACCCGGACATGGCGGCGGGGCGGTGCGTGGTGCACCGCCCCGCCTGTGGGGTACGTACGGCTGTCAGTGGTGGCCGGCGTGTCGCCTTCGGCTCACGTAGGCCATCACCGCACCCGAGCAGACCAGCAGGGCGACGACCGCGAGGATCTCCGCGAAGCCGGACAGGCCGGTGGCGGCGAGGGAGCCCGAACTCGGGCTGCTCGAAGCCTGGTTGGTGGGCGCCGAGCTGTGTGTCGGGGCGGATGTGGGGGACGAGGACGTCGGCGGCGGCGAGGTCGGCGGCGTCTTCTTCGGGATGTAGACCCCCGCGTCGATCGTGTGGTCCACGCCTCCCGCCTGCGCGGGAGCCGTGACCGGCGCGGTGCCGTCGCACAACCGGCCGGTGGTCGGCGGGACCACGTTGGAGTCGTGCGCCCGGTCCTTGCCGGCCAGTGGGAGCGTGAAGCGCAGCTTGTCCGCCCCCGGTGTGCCCGGCACGTCGCTGGTGTCCGCGGTGCACACGTCGAACTCCACCGTGTACTTCGCGCCCGGTGTCAGCTGGTAGTCGGCACCGACCCCGCCGAAGTAGTACTCGCCGTCGGCGTCGGTCGTGGTCGTGGCGACCTGCTTGTCGTGGGCGTCGAGCAGGTTGATCGTCGCGCCCGGCAGCAGCACCTGCCCGGCGTCCTGGATGCCGTTGTGGTCGCCGTCGTACCAGACCACGTTGCCGATCTGGATCGGCGCGTTCGCCGCGGCGTACGCGATGTCGCCGAGGCCGCCGGCCTTGCCGAAGCCGTTCTGCTCCTGGCCGACGAACTGGTAGGCGTTGGTGGAGGTGCCGTTGCCCGGGCCCTGGCCGGTGGCGAGGTCGTAGTAACCCGTCCCGTCGGTCTCGACGTTGACCGTCGGGTCGAACTCCGTGCTGACGACCGACGGCTCCCGCGGGATGTGGGCCACGGCGCCCAGCGCGGTCTCCTGGTGGCCGCCGGAGAAGAAGTCACCCGGGAAGTACTCGACGACGGAGCCGGGTTCGTTGTCGTCGTTGGCGGGGGTGGCGTTGTTGGGGCAGCCGCCGGTGCCTTCCCACGCGTACCCACCGGTGGGAACGGCGCAGGCCATGTTGATGTCGCCGCCGGACATGCCGAACTCCGGCGTGTTGTTCCCCGGGCGGGGGTCCAGCCCGTTCGCGCCGAGGACGTCCATGAACCGGTCGCGGAAGCCCAGCACCATCGAACCGTCGTTGGCGAAGGCGAGTCCGGACAGCTCCGGCTGCGGGTCGATGTAGGTGGTGCCCGACGCCGCCCGCTGGTCCCACGTCGCGATGCTGGTGTCCCACGGGTTCCAGTGGGTGGCCTGGTCGGTGTTGCCGATACCGGTGAAGACGGTCCCGCGCTCGAAGCCGAGCGGCTGGGTCAGCACGGTGTCGAACCGCTTGCCGTCGTACGTGGAGACGACGGCCTTCAGGTCGGAGCGCGCCTTCGTGCTCTCCGCGTCGCACACGCCGCCGACGTACAGCTTGTTGTCGTGGACGGCGAGGGCGAACGGCCGCCAGTCACTGGACGCCGCGCAGCCCGGGTCCGGGATCGGCACCGTGGCCTTGGGCGCCGAAGCGGTCGACCCCGTCGCGTCGAAGCTCACCAGAGTGCGGGTGAGCAGGTTCACCGCGTAGAGCGTCGAGCCGTCCTCCGACAGGGCCACCCCGCCGATGCTCTCCTTGCCCGGGGCCTCGGTGAACCCGGGGTCCTTGATCATGTCGCCGGTGTCGTGCGCTGTCACGGCGGCGCCGGGCACCGTCGCGAACAGCTTCGCGTCCCCGCCGTCGACCGGGACGGTGTAGATCGCGCCGCCGCCGTCCGGCCCGTACGGGGCGTAGCGGCGGGCGAACGCGCTCTGGAAGAGCCGCCCGCGGTACCGGTCGTACGCCAGCCCGAACGTGGTGCCCACCTCGGCCTGGGTGTCCAGGGCGGTCGGGCACGACGCGTCGGTGGGGCACGAGCCCCGCACGTCCGTGCCGAACGCCACCAGCGCCCGGGTGTCGGTTCCCTTGCCACCGCTCTGGATCGGTACGTAGTACCGCGAGTCCGGCAGCGTGTAGTCGGCCGCGTCCCAGACGCCGGTGATCACCGAGGCGTCCTTGCCGCCCGAGACGTCGACGAAACTGGTGAAGCTGTCGAAGTGGTTCTGCGCGGTCGAGGCGGGCGCGGCCCGCAGGTAGTCGCTGTACGGCGCGGGGACGGTGACGTCGACGCGGTAGCGGCCGCCGGTCAGTTCGGCCGACGGCGGTACCACGACCTTGCCGGTCGCGTCCGTGGTTCCGGTGACGTGGTGGCCGGCGGCATCGGTGACATCGACCTTCATGCCCCGCTGCGGCACGTCCGTGGTGGCGTTGATCACGCCGGTGCCGAAGAAGTCCCTCAACACCTCGACGGTCAGGGTGCCGTCGGAGGTCGACGCGCCGGCTTGTCCGGCGCTCGTCACGACCGTGCCGGTGGCGGCGCCCATCAGGAGAAGACCTGAGAGCCCCACTCGCACCAGCCTGTGTAATGGCATGGCTTTCCCTTGTTCGGACCACGTCGGCGCCGACCGCCGACGTCGACACAGCAAACTCGGTCGCCACGGTACAAGTTGACGGAGCGTCATGCACCGGAAACACAAAGTTTCGGCGGGGCCCGCCCAGGAGACCTGTTAGCATCGCGCCGCGTGAGAATCACCAAGGGTCTCCCGCGGCGCGCGGCGGGCAGCCGCCGCCCCCGGCGCACGCGGTTACGCTGGGCGGCCGCCGCCCTGGTCCTCGCGGCTGCCGCGGCAACCGCGTTCGTACTCGCCGGCGGCAGCGGCGGCGGTTCCACCGGCCGGCACCCCCTGACCTCGGACGAGGCGAACCGTCTGGCGATCACCCGGTTCCGCAACTACCAGGCGGGCGGCCGCGCGGTGACGATCACCGTGCCGAGCACCGCCGGCGGGCTGGTCGTCACCGGGTCCATCGACTACCGCGCCAGGATCGGGTACGGGGTGGTCCGCGGCAGCGGGCGGGACACCTCCAGCGACGGGCTGGTCGAGTGGACCGCCGGCACGGTCCTCGTCCACCCGATGGCGAACGCCCCGGCCGTCGCACCGGCGTCGCCGCCCTCCTCCGGCTGGTACGGCCGTCCGCTGACGAGCGCCGGCAGTTCCCTGGACAGCTCGCTGGCCATCGCGCTCAGCCTCGGCAGCGACCGCCCGGACAACGCCGAACTGCTGCCGCAGAACGGCGCCGTGCGGGTCGGCCAGGGCACCGTGCACGGCCACCAGGTGGTCGTCATGACCGGTCCGAAGTCCGGCTCCGGGCAGGGGACTTCGGGCAGCGTGCGCTACTGGGTCGGCGCGGACGGGACCATGTACCGGGTACGGGCCGGCGTGGCCTCCGAGCCGGCACCGGTGGTCATCGACTTCGACACCCAGAAGTACGTCGCGGTCCGGCCGCTGCCGGGTGTCACGCCGTCGCCGTAACCGGGCTCCGGGCTCCTGGCTCCCCGGCGGCCGACGTCAAGTGCGCTGCTCCGTAGGCCCGTTCACGAGGTCCGCACCCGGGCGCCGGTGGCGAGCAGCGAGGGCGACGGCAGCGGGACGTGCGCGGTGTCCGGCAGCGCGGGAACGGCCGGCACGAGGGTGGCCCCGGTGGTGGTGGCGTTCGGGAACTGCGGTTGCGGGCCGGGCGCGGCCACGTCGGTGAACGGGATGCCGGACGGTGCCTGCGGCCTGGTCCAACTGCCCGACGGCGTAGCCGAGTCGGCCCGCACCGGACAGGACGCGGTCGCCGCGATCCGCGCGGGCGCGGTGGTGTGGAGGACGTTGCCCCGCAGGCAGTTGCCCTTCCCCTGCGTGGCGTTGGGGAACGTCCAGCCGACGTCCACGCCGTTGGCGCTGAACGTGTTCTCCGTGATCTGGTTGCCGTCCGGCGGCAGGTCGGCGGTCGCGGTGATCACGAACCCGGCGTCGGCGTTGCCGGTGATCCGGTTGTGCACGAACCGGTTGCCGCTGCCGCCGTCCACCCCGACGCCGATTCCCCAGCCCCCGTCGGCCTGTTCGGGCGTACGCGGCTGCTGGTTGTCCGCGATCAGGTTGCCGGCGATCACGGCGCCGCGCTGCGGGAGCAGCTTCTCCTGGTGGTCGGAGTCGGTGGTCAGGCCGACGCGGTTGCCGGCGAGGCGGTTGCCCACCACGTACATGTCGCCGCTGGCGTTGGTGCCTTCGTAGCCGACCGCGTTGAGTTCGGCGACGTTGTCCCGTACGACGATCCCGCACGGCTTGCACTGCCCGACGTAGATCCCGGAGTCGGCTCCGCCCGAGGCGTAGGAGTGCTCGATCACCCCGTTCTGCGCGGAGAACGCGTAGATGCCGTAGAGCCCGTTGCGGGTCGCGGTCACGTAGGAGACCAGGAACGACTTCAGGAAGTGGACGGGCTCGTCGCCGGTGTCGTAGCCGCCGCTCTGCCCGGGCAGCCCGGCGACCGCCGCCGCGGAACCGGTGACCAGCACCCCGTTCTGGGTGTTGTTCTCCACGGTGAGGTTCTCCACGGCCACCCCGGGCGCGGCGACGACCACGCCGTTGGGCTGCCGCAACCGCCCGTCGATGACGACCTTCTGCCGGGACTCGCCGCGCAGCGTGACGTGAGCGGTGCCGATCCGTACCGACTCGTGGTAGACGCCCGCGGCGACCAGCACCAGGTCGCCCGGCCGGGCCAGGGACACCGCGGCCGAGATGGTCGGGGCGTCGGCGGGCACGCGGATCGTCACGTGCGTGCCGCTGGGCCGCCGCCCCTTGGCCGCTCCGTCGTCGCCATGGCCGCCACCGCCGCTGCTGCAGCCGGCCAGGAGCGCCAGCGCGACCAGTAACGCAGCCGTCACGCGAAGTGCTGATCGAGGCATGGGCACAGTCTGGCACGGCGGTGAAATCCGCGCGGGAATTGGGGAGTTGAGCGGTGTACGGGGATGCGGGTATGGCACGCTGCACATCATGCGCACGCCCGATCACCACCCGTCACGTCGCAGGTTCCTGGACGCGACCGGTGCCATGGTGGCCTTCGGTCTCGCCGCGGGGTGCACCGCGGACTCCTCCGCGTCCGACTCCTCCACGTCGGACTCCTCCACGTCGGACTCTGCCACGTCGGGCTCTTCCAAGTCGCTCTCCGGCGGGCCGGGTTCGGCCTCCTCGGGCGCGCCCGGCCCCGCCGCGGCGGCCTCGCCCGCGCCGGTCCCGCCGACGGGCGCGCACCAGGCGGGCATCACCCTCCCGCAGCCGGCCCAGAGCAACCTGCTCGCCGTGGTGGCCGACCTGACCGCCTCGGCGGAGGCCGGCCCGCTGCTGGCCGAACTCGGCACGACCGTAAGGGCGCTCGCCGACGGGTCCGACGCCCGGCTGCTCGGCCTGCCGCCCGGCGATCTCACCGTGACGATCGGGGTGGGCCCCCGGCTGGTCCGGATGGCCGGCCGGTCGCTGCCCGGCACCACCGACCTCCCCCGGTTCTCCCGCGAGCGGATCGCCGCCCAGGCACGCGGCGGTGACCTGCTGATACAGGTCTGCGCGAGCGACGCCCTCGTACCACCGGTCGTCGCCACCGCGCTCCTGGACCAGGCCGGCGACCGCCTCCGCGAACGCTGGCGCCAGTCCGCCCACCGCGGCCCGAACATCGCGGTGGACAAGGCCCTCACCGCGCCGCGCAACCTGCTCGGCTTCATCGACGGCATCGTGGGCCCGCACACGACCGCCGCGCAGGACCGCCACCTGTGGCTGGCCGGACCGGCCCCGGTCGCGGGCGGCACCATCGCCGTGGTGCGGCGGATGGAACTCGACCTGCCGCGGTTCGCCGCGCTGTCCGTCGCCGAGCAGGAAGCGGTCTTCGGCCGGCGCCGGGCCACCGGCGACCCGCTGTCCGGCGGCACCATCACCTCGGACCCGTCCCTCGGCGCCAAGACCCCCGACGGGCGCTACCTCATCCCGGCCGACGCCCACGTACGCCGCGCCAACGCCAACGCCGTGGGCGCCGGCCTCATGCTCCGCCGCTCCTACAGCACCGACTCACCCGCGGCCGGGCTGCTCTTCATCAGCTTCCAGAACGACATCCGGACCTTCACCAGCACCCTGACCCACATGGACGACTCCGACGCGCTGCTGGGCTTCACCACCACGACCGCGAGCGCGACCTTCCTGATCCTCCCCGGCTTCGACTCCCGCCGCCCGCTGGGTTCCCCGCTCTTCCCCTGACCCGGTCACCGCCGTGCTCGCGGCGCTCGGCCGCGCCTCGCCCGGGTGGCTCCGGCTGGGTCCGGCTGGGTCCGGCTGGCTCCGGGCTAGTGCTTCGCGCGGCCGTCGTACTCCTCACGGGCGGCGAGGACGTCCTCGATGTACCGCACCGACCACTCGGTGAGTGCCTTCAGGGGAGCCCGCAGCGTCTCGCCGAGCGGCGTCAACGCGTATTCCACCCGCGGCGGCACCTCCGGATACACGGTCCGCAGGACCAGTCCGTCGCGCTCCAGCGTGCGCAGCGTCTGGGTGAGCATCTTCTCGCTCACTCCCGCGAGCCGCTGCCGCAGCTCGGTGAACCGGCACGCACCGTGCCTGCCGAGTTCGCCCAGCACGAGCACCGCCCACTTGCTGCCGATCTGGTCGAGCACGTCACGCGAAGGGCAGCCGCGCGTGTACGGGTCCCAGGACCGTATGGGCTCGCTCACATCCTCGGCGGTCGTCACACCGCTCACCTCGATCCTTTCCTCCGGGTGGCCACCTTACCCGAAAGTGGCTCCTTACCAAAGGAGAGTGACCAGGTCACGCTGGGTTTCGTGCCGCGGGAGGCCCGCGGCAGGAAAGGACTTCACCATGTCGATCGTCGTCACCGGAGCCGCCGGACAGCTGGGCCGGCTCACCGTCGAAGCACTGCTGGCGCGCGGGGTGCCGGCGTCGGACATCATCGCGACCAGCCGGGACGTCGCCAGGATCAGGGACCTCGCCGACCGCGGCGTCGTGGCGCGCCGGGCCGACTTCGCCGAGCCGGACAGCCTCACCGCGGCCTTCGCGGGCGCGGACAAGCTGCTGCTGATCTCGACCACGACCGTGGACGAGCGGGTCGCCAACCACCGCCGCGCCATCGACGCCGCGGTGGCGGCGGGCGTGACCCTGGTCGCGTACACCAGCATGCTGCGCGCCGACACCTCCACCACCGTGCTGTCCGCCACCCACCAGGCCACCGAGGAGTACCTGCGCGAGCGCGCCCCGAGCGTGATGCTGCGCAACGGCTGGTACCTGGAGAACTACACCGCTCAACTCCCCCTGGTACTAAGCGAGTCAGCTGTCGTCGGTGCGGCCGGCCAGGGCCGGATCAGTGCCGCGACCCGCGCCGACTACGCTGCCGCCGCCGCGGTCGTGCTGACCGCCGAGGGCCAAGCCGGCGAGGTGTACGAGCTGGGCGGCGACGAGGCGTTCACCCTGGCGGAGCTCGCCGAGGCGATCGCGGCGGCGACCGGGCGGCCGATCACGTACACCGACCTCCCGGCCGACGCCTTCGCCCAGGCACTGACCGCCGCCGGCGTGCCCGGCGAGCTGGCGGACGTCCTCGTGGACGCCGATCTCGCCATGAGCCGCGGCGAGTTGTTCACCGACTCCGGCGACCTGCGGCGCCTGCTCGGGCGCCCGACCGTGCCGCTGACCGAGGCGATCGCGGACGCGCTGCGCTGACGGGGTGCGTTGCCGCGGTGCGTTGACGCGGCGAGGACGAGTCGACCGGCGAACTCGCCCGCCGCAACCTGGTCCGCGCCGCGCCGCCGCCGAGGCCGCTGCTGCCGGATTCGCCGCCGTTGCCGCCTCCGGATTCGCCGCCGCGTAATCCGCAGCCTCCGTCCCGGCGGCGGGTTCGCGTACGGCCGTGCCGCGGCCCCGTACCGGCGACCTCGCCGCGGCGGCGTTCGCCGCCCGGGCCGCGAACGCCGCTGCTGCCTGCCGAACCTCCGGACGTCGATCCTGCCGTCGTCCTGGGCGCCCTTCTCCACGCGTGACGGTGGAGGGCTCAGGACGCTTGGCAGGAAACGGTGGGCCAGGTCCAGGTGCCGTTGGTCTGGATCGTCACGCCCCAGTTGTTGCCGCTGCCGTTGGGAGTGGCGGTGAGCACCTGGCTGCTGGGCCAGGTCGCGTTGACGTTCCAGGTCGCGATGATCTTCTCGGGGGAGGGGACGTTCATGGTGACGGTCCAGCTGCTGGACCCGCTGACCGCCACATTGAGGTTGTACCGGTCGGACCACTGCTCGCCGGCGGAAAGCGTCGCGGTGCAACTGCCCCCGCCCGTACCGCCGGTCGTACCGCCGGTCGTACCGCCTGTCGTACCGCCTGTGCCGCCGCTCCCGCTGTCGGGGGCGACGGCGCGGCCGGTCTGCGGGGAGATCATGCCGGCGCACAGGCCCTTGCCCGCCAGCATCTGCGCGATCCGCGGGATGGCGGCCAGCGTGTTGGCCGGCCACTCGTGCATCAGGATGACCTGGCCGTTGGTGAGTTGGGAGTTGGCCTGCACGATGGCGTCGGTGCTCGCGCCGTTCCAGTCCTGCGAGTCGACGTCCCAGATGATCTCGGTCAGGCCGTACTTGGCCTCGACCGACTTCAGGGTGGCGTTGGTCTCGCCGTAGGGCGGCCGGAACAGTTTCGGGGTGCCGCCGCCCCCGGCGGCGATCGCCTGCTGGGTGCGGGAGAGTTCCGAGTCGATCTGCGACTGGCTCTCCTGGATCAGGTGCGGGTGGGTGTAGCTGTGGTTGCCCACCCACATTCCGGCGTTGATCTCGGCCTGGACCTGGGCCGGATACGCGGCGGCGTACTGGCCCTCGTTGAACATCGTGGCCCGCAGCCCGTTCTGCTTGAGGGCGTTGAGGATGGCGGGGGTGTGGTCGTTGGACGGCCCGTCGTCGAAGGTCAGCCCGACGTAGCCGTTGCAGGTGGCGGCGTTCGACGGGGCCGCGCCGACGCCGAGGGCGAAGGCGCTCGCCACGGAAAGCGTGAGGGCCGCCAGTACGGTGACCAGGGCGCGCGTCGTCGGGTGCGGTCCGGTGTTCAGGTGGGGTCTGGTGCTCATGGGACGCGTCGATCGGGCCGGGGCAAGGTTCATGGGGGCGCTTCCTCCTGATCAGGGGTGGGGGGAAGGCAGCGCGAGGGGACGCTGCGCGGGTCACCGGTGGTGGACGAGCGGTGTGACGGCCGCGCGGTGGTGTGCCGCGCGGCGACCCGACCGCGACGACCGCCGTGCGCTCGGCGACCGGAGAGCCGGGGTGGGGAGGTGACCCGAGCCGGCGGGTGGGGTCCGCCGACGGCGCCAGTGTTGGCCAACCCTCAAGCGCTGTCAACACTTTCGGCACTGACGACGAATGATTCGGGAGAGCTGGAGTATCTTCTCCCCTCCAACTCCGCAGTCCAGAAGGTTGATGCGCCAGATTTCTCCAACTCCTTTCCGTGAAAAGCGAGATGTTCGGCCGATCGGCGATGACTTGCTTCGAAAGTTTCGAACTCTTCCCGGGCGCCGGGTAGGAGGGCCACGGCCACCGCTTCCCACCCGCAACGCGACGCGCGCGGCACCACCCGGCACTCCTCCCGCGGCCGAAACCCCGTGCCCTGTGGCCCAGTTAGGCAGATCATGGGACACGGCACGCAGGACGATCGGGACGGCCACCGCGCACGCGAACGGGGCCGCCAGCATCTTGAAGGTGCCGAGCAGGCGGTGCTGTCCGAGCGAATTCCCGCTCCCGGAACGGGAGATCGGGACCTGGCGGTGGGCGGCGAACCGGACGGCCCGTCCTCCCCGCAGGCGCTGACCGCGGCGTACGCGGTCGTCACCGACTCAAGTGGACGGATTCTGCTCGGCCGTTCGCCGCGCGGCATCTGGGCGCCGGCCGGGGGGAAGAACCGTGGATCGGAGTCGTTCGAGGAAGCGGCCGTCCGCGAACTGGCCGAGGGGACCGGCCTGCGGGCCGACCCCGCGCACGCCCACCTGCTGGCGATGGTGGCCGACGACATCCACGGAGTGCCCCGGCTGACCGCGGTGGTCCGCGTTACCACCTGGTCCGGAACGCTCGCGCGCCTCGAACCCTACGACTCCACGCGAGGGGAATGGGAGTGGCACGAGCCGCACACCCTGTCCGGCATCGGGCCGATCTCCGCGCCGGCCGTCCACGCGCTCGACACGGTCTGGCCCGGCATCCTGCCCGGCGTCCTGCCCAGCCTGGACCCGGCCCACCCGCCCCACCGCTACCCGCACGCCGTCGCGGCCGTCCCCGTACCGGGAGAACCCTCGGCCGCCGTCCGGCTGCGCGACGCGCTCGTCGACTCGATCGTCGCCGACGGGTGCGTGCGTACGCCGCTGGTGGAGGCCGCGTTCCGTACGGTCCCCCGCCACCGCTACGCGCCCGAAGTCCCC
>NZ_JBFBIV010000098.1:0-29610 GCF_040702025.1 Streptomyces sp. NPDC088194
GGCCGCGCGGCCCTCGGGTGGTGCGGGGTCCGGTCAGCCCGAGTAGACGCCGGTCTTCACGGAGGTCCACTTGCCGTTCTTGACCTGGTACACGGTCAGCTGCTTGTTGGTGGTGTCGCCGTACTGGTCGAAGGAGACGTGACCGGCGATGCCCTGGAAGTCCGTCTTCTGGACGGCGTCGACGACCTTGGAGCGGGCGTCGTTCATGGCCGGCAGCTTGCCGCCGTTGGCGTCCATCACGGCCTTGACGGCGCGGATGATGGCGGTCGCGGCGTCGTAGGAGTAGCCGCCGTAGGTGCCGTAGTCGCCCGGGTAGCCCTTGGCCTTGTAGGTCTTGATGAAGGTCTGGGCGGCGGGGAGGGTGGCGACCGGGACGCCGACGGAGGTGGCGAGGTCACCGGTGGCGGCCGCACCCGCGGTCTTGATGTACGTGTCGGAGTACATGCCGTCGCCGCCCATCAGCGGGATGTTCACGCCGCCGGCCTTGAGCTGCTTGGTGATCAGCTCCGACTCGTCGTACTGGCCGCCGTAGTAGAGCATGTCGGCGTGCGACTGCTTGATCTTGGTGACCAGGGCCGAGTAGTCGGTGTCACCGGTGTTGACGTGGTCGGTGCCGGCGATCTTGCCGCCCAGGGAGGAGAACTTTCCCTTGAAGATCGCGGCCAGGCCGGCGCCGTACGCCTGCTTGTCGTCGACGACGAAGACGTTCTTCTTCTTCAGGGTGTTGTAGGCGTAGTCCGCCGCGAAGCCGCCCTGGTTGGCGTCGGTGGTGGCGGTGCGGAAGTAGGTCTTGAAGGGGCGGACCTTCTTGCCGCTCGCCCAGTTCTTGCCCTGGGTGAGGGTCGGGTCGGTGTTGGCGGGCGAGATCTCCACCATGTTCGCGGTGGCGAAGACCTGCTGCATCGACTGGGCGACGCCGGAGTTGAGCGGGCCGACGGCGCCGATGACGTTGTCGTTCTGCACCAGGGCGGTGGCGTTCTGCTGGCCGGTGGCCGGCAGCGCCTTGTCGTCGAGCGCCTTGACCTTGAAGGTCACGCCGGGGACGAGCTTCTGGGCGTTGGCGTCGTCCACCGCGATCTGCGTGCCGTACTGCAGGCCGAGGCCGGTGGCGGAGTTCTGGCCGGTGAGCGGCGCGTCGACGCCGATGGTGAGGGTGATGTTGCTGCCGCCACCGCCGTCACCACTGCTCTTCTTGCTGTCGTCGCTGCGCGAGCCGCAAGCGGTCAGTGTGAGGGCTCCTGTGGTCAATACGGAGGTGAGCAGCAGCAAAGAGCGGTGTCGCACAAGCGGTCCTTTCCCCTGGCCCGACCGGTCCTCATGGACGGCCGAAGTCACGTGCGGCAGTCCGAAGTCGCTAATTCGGAAGCGCGGTGACTGGCGGTGACTCTAGGCGCGTCACCCGGCATCGGGGAGCGGTACGGCGAAGAGTGTGACTGTCTTGTTATGCCAAACGCCCTTACTTGAGCTTCCGTTGAGGTTTGCCGAGCCGTTTGGGTGCTTTGCGCAAGGTCCGCATGGTGAGAACCCGCACTTCCAGTGGGCGTGACCGGGCGGCGACGGCGGTACGCCGTCATTTCGGACCAGAACACCGCAAGGGGATTACCCGGGTGCCCGCGGGTGGCGGCGGCCTGCCCGGTCCGGGCCCGATTGGATATTGCAGGCATGTAACACAGCGTTAATAGCGGTGCTTTGACGTTTCCGCCACTGACCGAAAATCGACGGCCCCGCGGGACTGGTCGTCCCGCGGGGCCCGGTATTGGAGAAGGGGGCGCCGGCCGCTCCGCCCTGCGAAGTCAGCACCAACGTCCGCGATAACGCATTACTTCTTCGGGGAGTCGTCCTCACCGATGTGATGTACCCGGACCATGTTGGTGGTGCCGGGCATTCCGGGCGGCGAGCCGGCCGTGATCACCACGACGTCGCCCTTCTTGCAGCGCCCGATCCGCAGCAACTGCTCGTCCACCTGCTGCACCATCTCGTCGGTGGTCTGCACCATCGGGCCGAGGAAGGTCTCCACGCCCCAGGTCAGGTTGAGTTGGGAGCGGGTGTCCTGCTCGGGGGTGAAGGCGAGCACCGGGATCGGCGAGCGGTAGCGGGACAGCCGGCGCACGGTGTCACCGGACTGGGTGAAGGCCACCAGGTACGCGGCGCCGAGGAAGTCGCCCATCTCGGCCGCGGCGCGGGCCACGGCGCCG
This sequence comes from Streptomyces sp. NPDC088194, assembly GCF_040702025.1. NCBI lineage: Bacteria > Bacillati > Actinomycetota > Actinomycetes > Kitasatosporales > Streptomycetaceae > Streptomyces > Streptomyces sp. NPDC088194. Next base: position 2,196 of record NZ_JBFBIV010000098.1, read on the forward strand.
CCCTGGGTACGCGGCTTGTTGCTGTCGGTGAGCGGCGGCAGGCCGGCGGCGAGGATGTCCTCCTCGGCGGCGGCCACGATCCGGGACATCACCTTCACCGTCTCGATCGGGTACTTGCCGACGCTGGTCTCGCCGGAGAGCATCACCGCGTCGGTGCCGTCGATCACCGCGTTGGCCACGTCGCTGGCCTCCGCGCGGGTGGGGCGGGAGTTGTCGATCATCGAGTCGAGCATCTGAGTGGCGACGATGACCGGTTTCGCGTTGCGCCGGGCGAGCTTGACCGCGCGCTTCTGGACGATCGGCACCGCCTCCAGCGGCATCTCGACGCCCAGGTCGCCACGCGCGACCATGATCCCGTCGAAGGCGTCGACGATGTCCTCCAGGTTCTCCACCGCCTGCGGCTTCTCGATCTTGGCGATCACCGGGACCCGGCGGCCCTCCTCCGCCATGATCCGCAGCACGTCGTCCATGTCGCGGCCGCTGCGCACGAAGGACAGCGCGATGACGTCGGCGCCGGTGCGCAGCGCCCAGCGCAGGTCGCGGATGTCCTTGTCGGACAGGGCCGGCACGGAGACCGCGACACCGGGCAGGTTGAGGCCCTTGTGGTCGGAGACCATGCCGCCCTCGATCACCATGGTGTGCACGCGGGGGCCCTCGACGTCGGTCACCTCCAGGGTGACCCGGCCGTCGTCCACGAGGATGCGCTCACCGCGGGCGACGTCGGCCGTCAGTCCCTTGTAGGTGGTGCCGCAGATCAGCTGGTCACCCTCGATGTCGTCGACGGTGATGGTGAACTCGTCGCCGCGTTCAAGCAGTACGGGGCCCTCGGCGAAACGTCCCAGCCTGATCTTCGGACCCTGAAGGTCGGCGAGGATGCCGACGCTGCGCCCGGTCTCGTCGGCGGCCTTGCGCACGCGTCGGTAGCGGTCCTCGTGCTCGGCGTATCCGCCATGGCTCAGGTTCAGGCGGGCGACGTCCATCCCGGCCTCGACCAGTGCTTTGATCTGGTCGTAGGACTCGGTGGCGGGGCCCAGGGTGCAGACAATTTTGGCTCGGCGCATGTGTCGAGCGTATGACTTACTCGTTGGTAGGGAGCGCGGTGACGTCAACAGCCCAACGACGTTCGGATTAACGGTTGTTGACAAGTATCGAAGTGTGCAGGGGCCCGCTCCGATGAGCGCGTCTGTCACCCTCGGTGGCAGTCCGCGCGCCTTACCTGCACCGGCTGCCGTCCGATCATGGGCGGATCGTGTACGAGCGATGGTCCGTTCACCCGTCGGGGGTGTTGCAAGCGGCTTCGCGTGGTCCAGAATCTACGCGCGTTGCAGTTTCGAACCCGGCCCCACGTGCCGCTCATCCCGCAGGGAGAACCCAGATGCCGCTCAACCGCAGGGACTTCATCAACCGATCCGCCGCGACAGGTGCGGGTGTCGCGCTCACCGGCGCGGCCGGCGCGGTGGCGGCGACCCCCGCGCAGGCGTCCGACAAGCGCCCCGGGCACGGCCACGGGCCGGGTCACCGGCCCACGACGTACAGCCTGCGCGTGCTGGGCACCACCGACGTGCACGGCCACGCCCTGAACTGGGACTACTTCACCGACGCCGAGTACGACGACGCCGACCACAACGACGTCGGCATGGCCAAGCTCGCCACCCTGATCGAGGACGCCCGCGCCGAGAAGGGCCACGACCGCACCCTGCTGGTCGACGCCGGCGACATCATCCAGGGCACCCAGCTGTCGTACTACTACGCCCGCGTCGAGCCGATCACCGGCGCACGCAAGGGCCCCAAGCACCCGATGGCGCTGGCGATGAACCAGATGAAGTACGACGCCGCCGCGCTCGGCAACCACGAGTTCAACTACGGCATCCCGCTGCTGCGCGCCTTCCAGGACCAGTGCGACTTCCCGCTGCTGGCCGCCAACGCGGTCGACGCCAAGACGCTGCGCCCGGCCTTCCCGCCCTACCTGGTCAAGGAGTTGCGGGTGAAGGGCGGCCCGAACATCAAGGTCGGCATCCTGGGCCTGACCAACCCCGGCATCGCGGTGTGGGACAAGGCCAACGTGCAGGGGCAGCTGGCCTTCCCCGGCCTGGTCGAGCAGGCGAAGATCTACGTCCCGAAGCTGCGCGCGCTCGGCTGCGACGTGGTGTTCTGCACCGACCACTCCGGCCTGGACGGCAGCACCACCTACGGCGACGCGGTGCCCTACCCGGAGAACGCGTCCTCGCTGGTCGCCGCGCAGGTGCCCGGCATCGACGCGATCCTGGTCGGCCACACCCACGTGGAGCGCCCGCAGACGCTGGTGGTCAACGAGCAGACCGGCAAGACCGTGGTGCTGTCCGAGCCGCTGATGTGGGGCATGCGGCTGAGCGTCTTCGACATCGACCTGGAGCTGGAGCACGGCCGCTGGAAGGTCACCTCGGTGCAGGCCGGGGTGCGCAACGCCAACACCGTCGCCGAGGACCCGGTCGTCGCCAAGCTGGTGCGCGACGAGCACCAGAAGGTCGTGGCCTACGTCAACCAGGTCGTCGGCACCTGCACCGAGGCGATGTCAGCGGCGGAGTCCACCTACAAGGACACCCCGATCATCGACTTCATCAACCAGGTGCAGTCCGACACCGTCACCGCCGCGCTGGCCGGCACCCAGTACGCCGACCTGCCGGTGCTCTCCCAGGCGTCGCCGTTCTCCCGCACCGCGTCCATCCCCGCCGGGCAGGTCTCGCTGCGCGACGTGGCGGGCCTGTACGTCTACGAGAACACCCTGGACTCGAAGATCCTCACCGGCGCCCAGGTCAAGGACTACCTGGAGTGGTCCGCGGAGTACTTCGTGCAGACCGCGCCGGACGCCCCGGTCGACGTCACGAAGATCACCAACGCGAACAACACCCCCGACTTCAGCTACGACGTGCTCAGCGGGGTGTCGTACGACATCGACATCGCGCAGCCGGCCGGCTCCCGGATCGTGAACCTCACCCACGGCGGGGCGGCGATCGACCCGGCCGCGCAGTTCATGCTCGCGGTGAACAACTACCGCTCCAGCGGCGGCAGCAACTACCCGCACGTGGCGACCGCGCAGTCGGTGTGGTCCAGCTCCGACGAGATCCGCAACACCATCATCGCGTGGGTGCAGGCGCGCGGCACGATCGACCCGTCGACCTTCGGCGGCGACCAGTGGCGGCTCACCCGCGCCGGAGCGCCGCTGTTCGGGTAGGCACGTCGCTCGCGGCGGCGCCGTCGAGTCCGAAGGTGGTGAAGGCGGTCCTGGCCGGCAGGGGGTAGTGCTCCTCGCCGGTCAGCAGCGCCGTCAGGTCGTTGAGCACCAGCGCGGAACGCCAGGCCGCCAGGCCCAGGTCGGGGGCGCCGACGCCGTGCGAGTGGCGCTCGGCGTTCTGCACGTAGACCCGGCCGGAGACCGACCGGTCCAGCCGCATCCGGTAGCGGGCGTCGATCCTCGGCCGCCCCGCCTCGTCCCGCTCCATGTACGGCGCGAGCGGGTCGAGCAGGCGGTCGAGGGGGCGCTCCTCGTAGCCGGTGGCCAGCACCACGGCGCTGGTGACCAGCCGGGTGCGGGTGCCCTGGTCGGCGTGTTCCAGGTGCAGTTCGACGCTCTGGGTGCCGAGCCGGCCGGCGGTGCGGACGGCGACGCCGGGGGTGAGCACCGCGTCGGGCCAGCCGCCGTCCAGGGTGCGGCGGTACAGCTCCTCGTGGATCGCGGCGATGGTGTCGGCGTCGATGCCCTTGTGCAGCTGCCACTGCCGCGGCACCAGCCGGTCGCGGACCGGCTCGGCCAGGCCGTGGAAGTAGCGGGTGTAGTCGGGGGTGAAGTGCTCCAGGCCGAGCTTGCTGTATTCCATGGGCGCGAACGCCGGGGTGCGGGCCAGCCAGGTGATCCGCTCCCGGCCGGCCGGGCGGTTGCGCAGCAGGTCGAGGAAGACCTCGGCGCCGGACTGGCCGGAGCCGACCACCGTGATGTGGTCGGCGGCCAGCAGCCGGGCCCGCTCCTCCAGGTAGCGCGAGGAGTGCACGACCGGCACCGTGGGCGTGTCGGCCAGTGGCCGCAGCGGCTCGGGGACGTGCGGCCGGGTGCCGATGCCGAGCACCAGGTGGCGGGCGTAGGTGCGGGCCAGCGCCTCGGCCTCGCCGTGCGCGTCGACGTGGGTGTGGTCCACCTCGAACAGGGCGCGGGCCGGGTTCCACCGCACGCTGTCGACCTGCTGGCCGAAGTGGGTGGTGGGCAGCGACTCCGCGACCCAGCGGCAGTAGGCGTCGTACTCGGCGCGGTGCACGTGGAAGCGCTCGGCGAAGTAGAAAGGGAAGAGCCGCTCGCGGCTCTTCAGCCAGTTCAGGAAGGTCCAGCGGTTGGCCGGGTCGGCGAGGGTGACCAGGTCGGCGAGGAAGGGCACCTGCAAGGTGGCGCCGTCGATCAGCAGTCCGGGGTGCCAGCGGAAGTCGGGGCGCTGGTCGTAGAAGGCGGCGGTCAGGCCCGGCAGGCCGTCGGCGAGCGCGGCCAGCGAGAGGTTGAACGGCCCGATACCGATGCCGAGCAGGTCGAACGGTTCGTCCGCGGGCGCGGCGGTGTCGGGGGCGCCGTCGGTACCGGCCGGAGTGGGGTTCATCGTGCCGTGGTGCCTTCCGTGGTGAGCTTCAGCAGCGTGTCGAGGTCGTCGGAGCGCAGGTGCGGGTTGAGCAGGGTGGCCTTCAGCCACAGCCGGCCGTCGGCGCGGGCCCGGCCGAGGACGGCGCGGCCCTCGTACATCAGGCGGCGGCGCAGTTCGGCGGTCTCCTCGTCGTCCGCGGCGGTCGGGCGGAACAGGACGGTGCTGATCGCGGGGGGTGCGTGCAGGGTGAGCGCGGGGTGGCGCCGGACCCGGTCGGCGAGGTCGGTGGCGAGGTCGCAGACGGTGTCCACCAGGGCGGCGATGCCCTCGCGGCCCAGCGCGCGCAGGGAGACGGCGATCTTGAGGACGTCGGGGCGGCGGGAGGTGCGCAGGGACCGGCCGAGCAGGTCCGGCAGGCCGGCCTCGGTGTCGTCGGCGGCGTTGAGGTAGTCGGCCTGGTGGGTCAGCGGGCGCAGCGCGGTGCCGTCGGGCACGGCGAGCAGGCCGGCGGCGACCGGCTGCCAGCCGAGTTTGTGCAGGTCGAGGGTGACCGACACCGCGGACTGCAGGCCGTCGAGCTTGGCGGCCTCGCGGCTGCTGAACAGCAGCGGCCCGCCGTAGGCGGCGTCCACGTGCAGTTCGGCGCCGTGGGCTCCGGTGACGTGGGCGATGGCGGGCAGCGGGTCGATCGCACCGCTGTCGGTGGTGCCCGCGGTGGCCACCACCAGGGGGCGGCCGGGCAGTTGGTCGAGTGCGGTGTCCACGGCCGCGGGATCGAGCACGCCGGCGGGGGTGTCCAGCACGATCGGCTGCGGCAGGCCGAGCAGCCAGGCGGAGCGCTGGACGCTGTGATGGGCGTTGGCGCCGCACACGACCTGGACCCGGGGGCCGCCGGCGGCGCGCTCGCGGGCGAGCAGCAGCGCGAGCTGGTTGGATTCGGTGCCGCCGGTGGTCACCAGGGCGTCGGGGGCCGGCAGGTCGGGGTAGACGACGGCGGCCAGCGCGGCGGTCACCCGCGCTTCGAGGGCGCTGGCGGCCGGCGCCTGGTCCCAGGAGTCCATGGACGGGTTGAGCGCGGAGGCGGCCAGGTCGGCGGCTGCGGCGACGGCCAGCGGCGGGCAGTGCAGGTGCGCGGCGCACAGCCCGTCGGCGGGGTCGGCGGCGCCCGCCGCCATCAGGTGCACCAGCGTGGCGAGGGCTTCGTGCTCGCCGGTGCCGGAGCGCGGCAGCACGTCGGGGACGGCCCGCTCGACGAGCCGGGCCACTTCCTCGGGGCCGCCGCGCGGCATCGGTCCGCCGCGGTCGCGCGCGCCCTCCGCCAGGGCGCCGCACACGGTGTCCACCAGGGGCCGCAGCGCCTCGGCGGCTCCACGTCCACCGGCAAGTCCGGGCATCGGCATGGTCGTTCCTCACTCAGCGGCGGCGCGACGCGGTGCGCGTCGGCGCCCGCCGGCGCGCACGACAAGGGCGCCCTGCTCAACGACGATTGGCCCGAATGGGTACGTTCCGGCGGTTGTTCCGACCGCACGGGCCGCCGCCGGCGGGATGTACGGCGTGAACCCGGAATGGATGCGGTCCAGTTGTGGAGATCCCGTACAGCAAAGCCCTGGTGTTTCCGGTTCGGAAGGTTCGGGTGGGGCGGTCGGATAGGTTCGTGCGGGCCGCATCGGTTCGATTGCGGCCGTTTTGCTGAGACTTTCGACCATCTGTCCGGGGGGACTTCCGTGCGTATCAAGAAGGCTGCCGCGTCCGCGGCCGCGCTCGCGGCCTGTGCTCTGCTGCTGACGGCGTGCAACGACGACACACCCGCGGCCGACAGCACCACGCCGCCCGCTTCCGCGTCCGACACCGCGACGCCGGCCCCGGTGCCGACGACGCCGCCGCCCACCACGCCCGACGGCGACAAGCTCAAGGCGGCGCTGCCGACCGTCGCGACGCTGCCGTCGGGCTGGACGGTGGAGAAGGGCAGCGAGGCCGACAGCGCCAACGGCCTCGCCGACCCCGACCCCGCCCGGCTGCCGACCGACACCTGCAACGACGCGCTCACCGTCGTGGAACCCGACGACCTGCTGACGGACTACCGGGCCTCGGACGCGTACGAGACGATCCTGGACCCGATGAGCAGCTCCCAGGAAGTGGCGTTCGCCGGCTTCGAGGGGGACAACGCGGAGAAGCTGATCACGACGATCAAGGCCGTGGTGAAGCGCTGCGGGACCTACGAGGCGAACACCGGCGACAGCAAGAAGGTCACGACCACGTCGACGCTGACGCCGGTGAAGGACCTGGGCGACGAGGCGTACGCGTTGAAGGTCACCCCGAAGGGCGACTACGAGAGCAGCACCGACATCCTGGTGCGGTCCGGCAACGTGATCCTGTGCGTCGACGCGGGCTCGTCGGAGCTCACCGAGCCGGAACTGATCGCGCAGACACGGAAGTTCGCCGCGCCGATGCCGATCAAGCCCTGATCGGGCGGCTGTTGGGGGCCGGCCCGCGCTCTCGCGCGCGGGCCGGATCTCCCCCCGGGCTTCCCGGTTCTCCTGGCGCCCCGGGCTCCCCGGGTTCTCCTGGCGCCCCGATCAGCCGGCGGTCAGCCGCCGTTCAGCCCGCCGTTCAGCCGCCGAACACCTGCCGGACCCGCAACGCCCTTGCCAGATCGTCCAGTTGGTCGTCGAACGTGCGGCGCAGCGCCGGGATCACGGCGGGGTCGTCGAGGGCGGCCCGGCCCAGCGCGAGCGTCTCCGCGGTGATCTCGGTGAACGGGAAGCCGCTGCGGGCGACCATGTTCGCGACGGCCGGCCCGCGGCGGGCGGCGAGCGCGACGGCGTCGGGGAAGTAGCGGGGCAGGTAGCCGTCCAGCAGGGCCCGCTGCTCGTGCTGCCAGAAGCCCTCCGCGGCCGCGCCGAGCAGCGGGTTGGAGCTGGAGTCGTCATGGAAGATCGCCTGCCAGGCGGCGGACTTGGTGTCCTTGTCGGGCAGCGCCGCACGGCAGCGGGCGGCGGACTCGTGGCCGGTGGCGCTGGTGTCGCGGGCCAGTTCCGCGTCGATGTCGGCGGCGCCGGCCGCACCCAGCACGGCCAGCCGCGCCAGCAGCAGCCAGCGCAGCTCCTGGTCCAGCGTGCCGCCGCCGGGGAGCACGCCCCGGTCGTACCAGTCGCGCAGTTCGGCCGCGTCGGTGGCGCTCAGCGCGGAGGCGATCAGCGCGCGGGTGGCGGTGAGCCGGTTGCCGGCCCGGCCCTCGGCGAGCAGCGCGCGGGCGGTCCCGGCGAGGCCGGCGAGCGCGTCGGGCCGCAGCGCCGGGTCGAGGTAGCGGTCCGCGACGGTCGCGCGGGCGAAGGTGAGCACGCCCTGCACGATCGCCGGGTCGGACTCGGCCGGCAGATGCCGGCCCACCAGCGCCAGGTACTCCGCGGGCGCCAGCCGGGCGTCGCGCACCAGGTCGCGGGCCGCGTTCCACGCCACCGAGCGGGACAGCGGGTCGGGGATGCTGCCGAGGGCGTCGCGGACCGCCTCCCACGAGCGGTCGTCGAAGCGGACCTTGACGTAGCTGAGGTCGCCGTCGTTGAGCAGCACCAGGTCGGGCCGGGGGCCGTCGAAGGTACGGCGCTCGACCGCGGCGGTGGCCGTGATGTCGACGGTGGCGCGCTCGCGCAGCACCAGCCGCGCCGGGTCGCCGGGGGCCCGGTCGTACAGTCCGACGCCGATGCGGTGCGGGCGTTCGCCGCTGTGGCCGATCTCCAGCCGCCAGCCGCCGGGCGCGGGCGAGGCGGCCGGGGTGAGGGTGTCCACGCCGGTGGTGCGCAGCCATGCCTCGGCCCACGCCGTCACGTCGCGGTCGGTGGCGGAGGCGAGCGAGTCGATCAGGTCGGCGAGGCGGGCGTTGCCGAAGCGGTGCCGGGCGAAGTGCTCGTTGAGGCCGGCCAGGAAGTCCTCGCGGCCCATCCACGTGATGAGCTGGCGCAGCGCGGAGCCGCCCTTGGCGTAGGAGATGCCGTCGATGTTGGTCAGCGCGGACGCGGTGTCGGGGACGTCCTCGGGCAGCGGCGCGACCGGGTGGGTGGAGGGGCGCTGGTCGCTGTCGGAGCCGCGGAACTTGCGGTGGGCGCCGTAGCCGGTCCAGGCGTCGTCGAAGCCGGGGGCCTCGGAGGCGATCTGGAAGCCCATGTACTCGGCGAACGACTCGTTCAGCCAGATGTCGTCCCACCAGCGCAGGGTGACCAGGTCGCCGAACCACATGTGGGCCATCTCGTGGGCGATGACCACCGCGCGGTCCAGCAGTTCGGAGGGGGTGGCGGCGGAGCGGTAGACGTACTCGTCGCGCAGGACGACCAGACCGGGGTTCTCCATCGCGCCGAAGTTGAACTCGGGCACGAACGCCTGGTCGTAGGAGTCGAACGGGTACGGCTCGGCGAACATCTCGCGGTAGCGGTCGAAGCAGCCGAAGGTGAAGGCGAACAGGTCGGGCGCGGCCCGGTCCAGGTGCTCGGCGAGCGAGCGGCGGCAGTGCAGGGCGAACGGCAGCCCGGCGTGCTCGGCGCGCACCGTGTGGTACGGCCCGGCGGCGACCGCGACGACGTACGTGGGCAGCGGCGGGGTGGTGGCCATCTGCCAGCGGCCGGGCGCGGTGCGGGTGGCGGTGCCGTTGCCGAGCACCGCCCAGTCCTCCGGCGCGGTGACCGCCACGTCGAAGCGGGCCTTCAGGTCGGGCTGGTCGAAGGCGGCGAAGACCCGGCGGACGTCGTCGAGGAAGAGCTGGGTGTACAGGTACGTCTCGCCGTCGGCGGGGTCAGTGAAGCGGTGCAGTCCCTCGCCGGTGTGCGAGTAGTTCATGTCGGCCTCGACCCGCAGTTCGTGCGGGCCCGCGGTGAGTCCGGGCAGCGGCAGCCGGTTGCCGTCGGCCAGCGCGTGGTCGAGCGGGGCGCCGTCGAGCAGCACCCGGTGCAGGGCGGCGGGCTCGATCTCGGCGAAGCTGTCGCAGTCGCGGAGCGCCGCGAATCGGATGACGGTGGTCGATCCGAAGCGTTCCTCGCCCCTGGTGAGGTCGAGGTCGATCGCGTAGTGCTCTACGGCCAGGTCACGGGCGCGGGTCTCGGCCTCGGCGCGGTTGAGGGCAGGCATGCCCCTCATGCTGCCGCACGAAAGCCGCTGGTGGAACGCCTTTGCCGATCATGAATGCGGTGGTGGTGCACACATTCGGTTCCCGGGCCCGCCCGCCGCGAGCGGGCGTGGCCTAGGCTCGCAGGGGCGGGGAGGTGGTCATGGGCGAGGGAGCCGGGGGCGGCGAGGAAGCCGCCGGGGGGCCGATCGTGCACGGGTTTCCGCACCTGGAGACGGTACGCGGCGCGCTGACCGCGATCCATCGGCGGCTGTCGGCGGACGGGGTGGCCCGGTTCGCGACCAGCGTGCGGCCGGAGCTGGTGGACTTCCCCGACGACGAGGACCCGTATCTGGGCGCGCTGCGGGTGGCCCGGGTGATGGTGCAGCACCTGCGGCTGCCGGACGCCCGGATGGTGGTGGGCTTCCGCGACATGGCGCACGCCGGGAACGTCGAACTGGCCGCGGGCCCGGAGTACTTCGTGGAGCTGCACTCCCGTTTCCGGACCGACCGGCGGGACGTGGGGGCCGCGCTCGCCCACGAGGTGATGCACGTCTACCTGCACCGGCTCGGCCTGTCCTTCCCCGGCACCCGCGACAACGAGATCCTCACGGACACCGCGACCGCGTACCTCGGTGCGGGCTGGCTGCTGCTGGACGCCTACCGCGAGGAGCCGTCGATGCGCGGGGACCGGATGACGATGTCCGCGTACAAGCTGGGGTATCTGACGCCCGAGGAGTTCGGGTACGTCCTGGCCAAGCGGGCGGCCGCCCTTGGCGACGACATCGAGCCGTGGTTCCGCAGCCCGCAGGCCCGCGACGCCTACCGGGTCGGCCTCACCCGCGCCCACCAGGACCTGCGCAGGCCGCCGCTGGCCGCCGCGTCGTGGGCGGCCCGCCGCCTCTACGCCAAGAACCGCCGGGCCGGCGTCGCCCCCGCCGCGGCCGACTACTCCTTCGAGGGCACCCCGGACCGGCTGCGCGTCTCCTTCCCCTGCCCCACCTGTTTCCAGCGCATCCGCCTCCCCTGCAAGGGCCGCCTGCGCGCCCGGTGCACCCTGTGCAGGACGGAGCTGGAGTGCGAGACGTAGGAGCCGCCTCACGGGGGCGCCCCTTCGGGGGAACGCCCTCCGCGAGGGCGCCGCGGAAAGGTGCAGCGCTCGCCTCCTTGGTCGGGGAGTGGCGAGCGCTGCGGGTGTTGCTGCGTACCGCACGCCGTTGTGCGGGACATCTCGGGGGCCGGGCGGAGCCCGGCGGAAGCCGCTCGGGTCAGACCGTGAGCGGCCGGTCGGTCGGACGGATCGGCGAGGGCAGAGCCGACGGCACCCCCGTGAGGTACGCGTCGACGGACTTCGCCGCGGAGCGCCCCTCGGCGATGGCCCACACGATCAGCGACTGGCCGCGGCCGGCGTCACCGGCGACGAAGACCCCGTCGACGTTGGTCGCGTAGGAGCCGTCCCGCGCGATGTTGCCGCGCGCGTCCAGTTCCAGGCCGAGCTGCTCGATCAGCCCGTTCTTCTGGTCGGTGCCGGTGAACCCCATCGCGAGGGTGACCAGGTCGGCCGGGATGACCCGCTCGGTGCCCTCCTGGGGCACGAACTTGCCGTCCTGGAAGACCACCTCGACCAGGTGCAGTTCCCGCACATGCCCGTCGGCGTCGCCGGTGAACTTCACGGTGTTGACGGCGTAGACCCGCTCGCCGCCCTCCTCGTGCGCGGAGGTCACCTTGTAGACCATCGGCATCGTCGGCCACGGCTGGTGCGCGGGCCGCTCGTCGGAGGGGCGCGGCATGATCTCCAGCTGGGTGACGGACAGCGCGCCCTGCCGGTGCGCGGTGCCGACGCAGTCCGCGCCGGTGTCACCGCCGCCGATGACCACCACGTGCTTGCCCTCGGCGGTGATCGGCGGGGCGACGAAGTCGCCCTCCTGCACCTTGTTGGACAGCGGCAGGTACTCCATCGCCTGGTACACGCCGGTCAGTTCGCGGCCCTCGACCGGCAGGTCGCGCCACTGGGTGGCGCCGGCCGCGATGACCACGGCGTCGTACCGCCGGGCGAGCTTCGCGCCGTCCAGGTCGGTGCCGATCTGCACACCGGTACGGAACTTGGTGCCCTCCGCCCGCATCTGCTCGATCCGGCGGTTGATGTGCCGCTTCTCCATCTTGAACTCGGGGATGCCGTACCGCAGCAGGCCGCCGATCCGGTCGGCCCGCTCGTAGACCGCGACGGTGTGGCCGGCCCGGGTGAGCTGCTGGGCGGCGGCCAGGCCCGCCGGGCCCGAGCCGATGACGGCGACGGTCTTGCCGGACAGCCGCTCCGGCGGCTGCGGCGTGACGTCCCCGTTGTCCCAGGCCTTGTCGATGATGGTGACTTCGACGTTCTTGATCGTCACCGGCGGCTGGTTGATGCCGAGCACGCACGCGGTCTCGCACGGCGCCGGGCACAGCCGCCCGGTGAACTCCGGGAAGTTGTTGGTGGCGTGCAGCCGCTCGGACGCGGCGGTCCAGTCCTCGCGGTAGGCGTAGTCGTTCCACTCCGGGATGAGGTTGCCGAGCGGACAGCCCTGGTGGCAGAACGGGATACCGCAGTCCATGCAGCGGCCGGCCTGCTTGCTGACGATCGGCAGCAGGCCACCGGGGACGTAGACCTCTTTCCAGTCCTGCTTGCGCTCCTCGACCGGGCGGGTCGGGTTGTTCTCACGCGGGGTGGTGAGGAAGCCCTTGGGGTCAGCCATTTGCCGCCTCCATCATCTTCGCGGTGGTCTCGGACTCCGAGAGTCCGGCCTGCTCGGCGGCGTTCTTGGCGGCGAGCACTGCCTTGTAGTCCCTCGGCATGACCTTGCCGAAGCGGGTGAGGGCACCGCCCCAGTCGGCGAGCAGCCGCTCGGCGACGGTCGAGCCGGTCTCCTCGAAGTGGCGGCGCACCACGTCGTGCAGCCACGTGATGTCGTCGGCGGTGAGCTGCTCGATCTCGACCATGCCCGGGTTGACGCAGTCCGGGTCGAGGTCCAGCAGGTAGGCGATGCCGCCGGACATGCCGGCCGCGAAGTTCCGGCCGGTGGCGCCGAGCACGACCGCCCGGCCGCCGGTCATGTACTCGCAGCCGTGGTCGCCGACGCCCTCGGCCACCACGGTCGCGCCGGAGTTGCGCACGCAGAACCGCTCGCCGGTGCGGCCGCGCAGGAACAGCTCGCCGCCGGTGGCACCGTAGGCGATGGTGTTGCCCGCGATGGTGGACTCCTCGGCGAGGTGGTCCGCGCCGCGATCCGGGCGGACGATCACGCGGCCGCCGGACAGGCCCTTGCCGACGTAGTCGTTGGCGTCGCCCTCCAGCCGCAAGGTGATGCCCTTGGGCAGGAACGCGCCGAAGGACTGGCCCGCGGAGCCGGTGAAGGTGATGTCGACGGTGTCCTCGGGCAGGCCGGCACCGCCGTACTTCTTCGTCACCTCGTGGCCGAGCATGGTGCCCACCGTGCGGTTGACGTTGCGGATCGGCACCTGCGCGCGGACCGGCGCACCGGACTCCAGCGCCTCGGCGGCGAGCCGGATCAGCTCGTTGTCGAGCGCGCGGTCCAGGCCGTGGTCCTGGCCGGTGATGCGGTGCAGCGCCGCGCCCTCGGGCAGCTCCGGCACGTACAGCAGCGGGGCCAGGTCCAGGCCCTGCGCCTTCCAGTGGTCCACCGCGCGGCCGGCGTCGATCAGTTCGGCGTGGCCGACGGCCTCCTCGATGGTGCGGAAGCCCAGCTCGGCGAGGAGCTCACGGACCTCCTCGGCGATGAACTCGAAGAAGTTCACCACGAACTCGGGCTTGCCGGAGAACCGGTCGCGCAGCACCGGGTTCTGGGTGGCGACGCCGACCGGGCAGGTGTCCAGGTGGCACACCCGCATCATGATGCAGCCGGACACGACCAGCGGCGCGGTGGCGAAGCCGAACTCCTCGGCGCCGAGCAGCGCCGCGATCACCACGTCCCGGCCGGTCTTGAGCTGGCCGTCGGTCTGCACCACGATCCGGTCCCGCAGCCCGTTGAGCAGCAGCGTCTGCTGGGTCTCGGCGAGGCCGAGCTCCCAGGGACCGCCGGCGTGCTTCAGCGAGGTGAGCGGGGAGGCACCGGTGCCTCCGTCGTGGCCGGAGATCAGCACCACGTCGGCGTGCGCCTTGGACACGCCCGCCGCGACGGTGCCGACGCCGACCTCGGAGACCAGCTTGACGTGCACCCGCGCCCTGGGGTTGGCGTTCTTCAGGTCGTGGATGAGCTGGGCGAGGTCCTCGATGGAGTAGATGTCGTGGTGCGGCGGCGGCGAGATCAGGCCGACGCCCGCGGTGGAGTGCCGGGTGCCGGCGATCCACGGGTAGACCTTGTGGCCGGGCAGCTGGCCGCCCTCGCCGGGCTTGGCGCCCTGCGCCATCTTGATCTGGATGTCGTCGGCGTTGACCAGGTACTCGGAGGTGACGCCGAACCGGCCGGAGGCGACCTGCTTGATGGCGCTGCGCCGGGCCGGGTCGTACAGCCGCTCCGGGTCCTCGCCGCCCTCGCCGGTGTTGGACTTGCCGCCGAGCTGGTTCATCGCGATGGCGAGCGTCTCGTGCGCCTCGCGGGAGATCGAGCCGTACGACATGGCGCCGGTGGAGAACCGCTTGACGATCTCGCTGACCGGCTCGACCTCGTCGATCGGGACGGCCGGGCGGTCCTGCTTGAGGCCGAACAGGCCGCGCAGCGTCATCAGCCGCTCGGACTGCTCGTTCACCCGCGAGGTGTACTGCTTGAAGATGTCGTAGCGCCGGGTGCGGGTGGCGTGCTGGAGCCGGAAGACGGTGTCCGGGTCGAACAGGTGCGGCTCGCCCTCGCGGCGCCACTGGTACTCGCCGCCGATCTCCAGCCGGCGGTGCGCGGCGGGGATGCCGGAGACCGGGTACGCCTTGGCGTGCCGGGCGGCGACCTCCTGCGCGATGACGTCGATGCCCGCCCCGCCGATCTTGGTGTCGGTGAGGTGGAAGTAGGTGTCGACGAACTCGGCGTCCAGGCCGACCGCCTCGAAGACCTGCGCGCCGCGGTAGGAGGCGACGGTGGAGATGCCCATCTTGGACATCACCTTCAGCACGCCCTTGCCGAGCGCCTTGATCAGGTTCCGCATCGCGGTCTCGGCGTCGACGCCGGGCAGGAAGGTGCCGGCCCGGACCAGGTCCTCGACGGACTCCATGGCCAGGTACGGGTTGACGGCCGCGGCGCCGTAGCCGATCAGCAGCGCGACGTGGTGCACCTCGCGGACGTCGCCGGCCTCGACGATCAGCCCGACCTGGGTGCGCTGCTTGGTGCGGATCAGGTGGTGGTGCACCGCGGAGGTGAGCAGCAGCGACGGGATCGGGGCGTGCTCGGCGTCGGAGTGCCGGTCGGAGAGCACGATCAGGCGGGCGCCGTCCTCTATGGCGGCGTCGGCCTCGGCGCAGATCTCGGCCAGCCGCGCGGCGAGCGCGTCGCCGCCGCCGGCCACCCGGTACAGGCCGGAGAGCGTGGCGGCCTTCAGGCCGGGCAGGTCGCCGTCGGCGTTGACGTGGATGAGCTTGGCCAGCTCGTCGTTGTCGATCACCGGGAACGGCAGGGTGATGTTGCGACAGGAGGCCGGGCTGGGCTCCAGCAGGTTCCCGGACGGGCCGATGGTGGAGATCAGCGAGGTGACGAGCTCCTCGCGGATGGCGTCCAGCGGCGGGTTGGTGACCTGCGCGAAGAGCTGGGTGAAGTAGTCGAAGAGCAGCCGGGGCCGTTCGGAGAGCGCCGCGATCGGCGAGTCGGTGCCCATCGAGCCGAGCGGCTCGCCGCCGGTGCGCGCCATCGGCGCGAGGATGACCCGCAGCTCCTCCTCGGTGTAGCCGAAGGTCTGCTGGCGGCGGGTGACCGAGGCGTGGGTGTGCACGATGTGCTCGCGCTCGGGCAGGTCGGCGAGGTTGATCAGCCCGGCGTCCAGCCAGTCCGCGTACGGGTTCTGGGCGGCCATCTCGGCCTTGATCTCGTCGTCCTCGACGATGCGGTGCGAGGCGGTGTCGACCAGGAACATCCGGCCGGGCTGCAGTCGGCCCTTGCGGACCACCCGCTCCGGGGCGATGTCGTGCAGCACGCCGGACTCGGAGGCGAGGACCACCAGGCCGTCGTCGGTGACCCAGTAGCGGCCCGGGCGCAGGCCGTTGCGGTCCAGGACCGCGCCGACGAGGGTGCCGTCGGTGAAGGTGACGCAGGCCGGACCGTCCCAGGGCTCCATCAGCGTGGAGTGGTAGCGGTAGAAGGCACGGCGGGCCGGGTCCATCGAGGCGTGGTTCTCCCACGCCTCGGGGATCATCATCAGCACGCTGTGCGGCAGCGAGCGGCCGCCGAGGTGCAGCAGTTCCAGCACCTCGTCAAAGGACGCGGTGTCGGAGGCGCCGGGGGTGCAGATCGGGAAGATCCGCTCCAGGTCGGCGGGGGTGCCGGCGGAGCCCGCGGCCTGCGCGGTGCTGCCGTCCGCCGGGCGCACCGGGCCGAACAGCTCGCTGGCCAGCTGCGACTCGCGGGCCCGCATCCAGTTGCGGTTGCCCTTGACCGTGTTGATCTCGCCGTTGTGCGCGACGAACCGGTACGGGTGGGCGAGCGGCCAGCTCGGGAAGGTGTTGGTGGAGAAGCGGGAGTGGACCAGCGCGATGGCGGTGGCGAACCGCTCGTCGGACAGGTCGGGGAAGAACGGCTCCAGCTGGCCGGTGGTGAGCATGCCCTTGTAGACGATGGTCCGCGCGGACAGCGACGGGAAGTACACGTCGGCTTCACGCTCGGCGCGCTTGCGCAGCACGAACGCGGGCCGGTCCAGGTCGATGCCGGCGCGGTGCCCGGCCTGGTCGGCGACGAAGAGCTGGGCGAAGTACGGCATGGTGGAGCGGGCGGTGGCACCGAGCAGGTCGGGGTCGGTCGGCGTCTCGCGCCAGCCCAGGACGGTCAGGCCCTCTTCGGCGGCGATCCGCTCGATGGCGTCGACGGCCTTGGTGCGGTCGTCGTGCTCGTGCGGCAGGAACGCCAGGCCGACGGCGTACTGCCCCGCGGCGGGCAGCTCGAAGCCGACGGCCGCGCGGAGGAAGGTGTCCGGGATCTGCAACAGGATGCCCGCGCCGTCGCCGGAGTCCGGCTCGGCACCGGTGGCGCCGCGATGTTCCAGGTTGCGCAGGACGGTCAGCGCCTGCTGGACGAGCGCGTGGCTCGCCTCACCGCTGAGGGTGGCGACAAAGCCGACGCCGCAGGCGTCGTGCTCGTGGCGGGGATCGTACATCCCCTGCGGGGCGGGGCGCCCGTCCATGAACGCGGAACGCGAACGCATGGCTCTCCCGTCGTCGTCATTTGGCTGATATGCATCGCCCGTCATGGGCATGCGCAACAGGGACGACGTTGGCCCTCTGCGATTTCGTGCAGGTTACATGATGGACGAGTGTTCGAGAAGCGGATACTCGATTCCAGCATGTGGACATGCGGGGTGAATCTCGGGAGGTGGACGGCTACTTCAGGCCAGCGTCGTACCGCGCGGTTTACGGACGATCCCGGCGCTGCGAGCGGGGGTGCCCCGCGCGCAGCTCGACGAACCTTTTCGGGAAAGCTCTGCCGGTTGCGTTACCGACTGATGCCCCGTGCGGCCGACGCTGAAACGAGGGGGAAACAGAACCTTGTGCCAGGTTGTCGGCCCCACCCGTACTTTCGATGGTACGGCCGGCCGTCAAGGGGGCGGGTCAGCCCACCGCGGAGCCGATCAGGGAGCCCAGCGCGAAGGTGACACCGCCCGCGGCGGCGCCCAGCACGAGCTGCCGCAGCCCGCTGTACCACCAGGAACGCGCGGTGACCCGGGCCACCGCGGCCCCGCAGCCGAAGAGCCCGACCATCGCCAGCCCGACCGCCGGCCACAGCACCGAAGCGCCCAGCAGGTACGGCAGCACCGGCAGCAGCGCGCCCAGCGCGAAGCAGACGAACGAGGAGGCCGCCGCGACCAGCGGCGAGGGCAGGTCGTCCGGGTCGACGCCCAGCTCCTCGCGGGCGTGGATCTCCAGCGCCTGCTCGGGGTCGACGGACAGCTGCCGGGCCACCTCGTGGGCCAGCTTCGGCTCCACTCCGCGCGACACGTACAGCGCGGCGAGCTCGCGCAGCTCCGCCTCCGGGTTGCGGTCCAGCTCGATCCGCTCGACCGCCAGCTCCGCCTCGACCAGCTCGCGCTGCGAGGCGACCGAGGTGTACTCGCCGGCCGCCATCGAGAACGCCCCGGCGGCAAGCCCGGCCAGACCGGTCACCGCCACGGTCCGGGCGCTCACGTCACCGCCCGCGACCCCCGTCATCAGCGCGAAGTTCGACACCAGCCCGTCCATCGCGCCGAACACCGCCGGCCGCAGCCACCCGCCGCTGACGTCGCGGTGGGTGTGCTCGGGCTCGTGGTACGGCGCGGCCGAACCGGCCGGCTCGATGGTGGCCGTCGTCATGTCCCTACCCCTCCCCCGGGCGCCCCAGCGACCCGCGTACGTCTGCCAACGGTTCGACCGTACGTGGCATTCCGGGTCGCCGCCAGCAAGGGAAGGCTGCCCTGACCTGCGGATTCGTCCCCCGGTGTGGGGGGTCAGGGCCGGCCGCGAAGGGGGCGCCGGGGCGGGATCAGGAGGTCAGGAGGACTGCGAGGGCTGCTCGGACTTCGCTCCGGCGGGCGCGACACCGGCATCGGCACCGGCATCGACGTCGGCCACGTCGGACTCCGCCGACGCCTTGGTCATGTCGACCGCGTCGCCCGCGTCGGAGGGCTCGGACGCCGAGGAGTCCGCGGCGTCACCCGCCTCGCCGGGCTCGGCGCCTTCGGCTCCGTCCGCCGCCACCGCGGCGGGCTCGACCACGGCCTCCCGGCCGGGCCGCAGCCTGGACGACACCACCATGTAGACCACGGCACCGACGAAGCAGACGATCGCCGTCCAGTCGTTGAGACGCAGTCCCAGGATGTGGTGGGCGTAGTCGGACCGCATGTGCTCGATCCAGCCGCGGCCGACGCAGTACGACGCCACGTAGAGCGCGAAGGCCCGGCCATGGCCGAGCTTGAAGCGGCGGTCGGCCCAGATCACCAGGAACCCGACGCCGATGCACCACAGGCACTCGTACAGGAACGTCGGCTGGTAGATGCCCGGCACCCGGTCGCCCGCGGTGCTGGTGATCTTCAGGCCCCACGGCAGGCTGGTGTGGTTGCCGTACAGCTCCTGGTTGAACCAGTTCCCCCAGCGGCCCAGGGCCTGGGCGAAGGCGATGCCGGGGGCGATCGCGTCGGCGTAGGCCGGCAGCGCGATGCCGCGCCGGCGGCAGCCGATCCACGCACCCAGCGCGCCCAGGGCCACCGCGCCCCAGATGCCCAGGCCGCCGTCCCACACCTTGAAGGCGTTCACCCAGTCGTTGCCGTTGGTGAAGTACAGCTCGTAGTCGGTGATCACGTGGTAGAGACGGCCGCCGACCAGGCCGAACGGCACCGCCCACACGGCGATGTCCGCGACGGTCTCCCGCTTGCCGCCGCGGGCGATCCACCGCTTGTTCCCGAGCCAGACGGCTACGAAGACGCCGATGATGATGCAGAACGCGTAGCCACGCAGCGGGATCGGTCCGAGATGGATGACACCGCGCGACGGGCTGGGAATGTATGCGAGTTCCATGGCAGTCCCGACGCTACCGTGCCGGGCGGGTAGTACGGCAACCCGCCCGGCTACGTCTGGATAACGTCCTACCTCCGGCGGAGGGTCGGAACGGTCAGGACGGGCTGGGCGTGGCGGTGACCTTGCCGGGCTTCTTGCCCTTGTTCGCGGCCTGGACCATCTGCTTGAGCGAGTCCGGGGTCAGCGCCGAGGTGCCGTAGATGCTCTTGCCGTTGAGCAGCACCGTCGGGGTGGAGTTGTAGCCGGCGGTGTTGAACGCCTGGTTGGACTTCTTCACCCACGCGTCGTGTGTGCCGTTGTTCACACAGGCGGTGAAGGCCGCGTTCTTCAGGCCCGGGACCTTCCCGGCCAGGGTGAGCAGGTTCTGCTTGTCGCCGAACTTGTCGTCCTGCTCGTCCGGCTGGTTGTCGTAGAGCACGTCGTGGAAGGCGCGGAACTTGCCCTGGTCCTGGGCGCAGGCGGCGGCGTTCCCCGCGTTCAGCGAGCCGTCGCCGCCCAGGTTGCCGTCGATGAGGGTGACCAGGTGGTACTCCGTGCGCAGCTCGCCGCTGTCCTCCAGGCTGTGGATCGTCGGCGTGAAGCTCTTCTCGAAGGCGTCGCAGGCCGGGCAGCGGAAGTCCTCGTACACGGTCAGCGTGGACGGCGCGTCGGCCGCGCCGACCGGGATCACCAGGTTGTCCTTCCCGGTGGCGCCGCGTGGCGCGGTCACGGTGCCCGCGGAGTCGCCGGCGGTGCTCTTCTTGTTGCTGTCGTGGTCGGCCACCGCGATGGCGATGCCGGCGGCGACGGCCAGCACGACCACGACTCCTCCCGCCACCATCAGGGTCCGCTTCCGCTTCGCCCGGGCCTTGTCCCTCTCGCGCTGCGCCTGCAGCGCCTGGCGCGCGCTGGTTTTTCCGTTCCGGTTCTTCTCGCTCACGCCGTTCCAACGCGGGAGCGCTGCGCTTGGCTTGTGCCGTGGGGTGATTTCGCCCGGGCGGGTGACCTTTTGTGCACGTAAGGGTGACGGGACCGCCCGGGCTGCCCGGTGCTGTCGGCTCCGGGACCTTGCGGTGGGTGGGCGGCGGCTGGTCGCGCGGTCCTCCCCCAGAGCTTCGCGTGGGAGGTGCCCCCACGCGCCCCTGCGGGGCGCACCCTTCCTCCGCGGAAGGAGCCGCACCACAACAGGGGCGCGGGGAACGGCACGCGCGACCCAGCACCGGCAGGTGGTCCCTGAACCGGGAGAACCACCCACCCCGGAGGGTCAGGGCGCCCGGCGGACCCCCTTGGCGAGGTCGGCCGCCAGGGACCGTACGGCCGCGAGGCCCTCGGAGAGGTCCTCGTGGTCGAGTAGCCGCTGGACGAACGCGGAGCCGACGATGACCCCGTCGGCGAACGCGGCGACCTCCGCGGCCTGCTGGGCGTTGGAGACGCCGAGCCCGACGCAGACGGGGAGTTCGGTGGTCGCGCGGGTGCGGGCCACGAGCCCGGCCGCCTGCTCGCCGACGCTCGCCCGGGTGCCGGTGACGCCCATCAGGGAGGCGGCGTAGACGAAGCCGCTGCCGGCCGAGGTGATCCGGGCCAGCCGCTCGTCGCGGCTGGAGGGGGCGACGACGAAGACGGTGGCCAGGCCGTGCGCCTGGGCCGCCTTGCGCCACACCTCGGACTCCTCCACCGGCAGGTCGGGCAGGATGCAGCCCGCCCCGCCCGCGTCGGCGAGTTCCGCGGCGAACCGCTCGGCGCCGTACCGGTCGACCGGGTTCCAGTACGTCATGACCAGCACCGGCTTGCCGCTGGCGGCGTGGCCCTCGCGGACGGTGCGCAGCACGTCGGCGATGCGGACGTGGTTCTTGTTGAGCGCGATGTCGTCCGCGGTCTGGATGACCGGCCCGTCGAGCACGGGGTCGCTGTGCGGCAGCCCGACCTCGACGATGTCGGCGCCGCCCTCGAACGCCGCCTTGACCGCCTCGATGCCGCCCTCGACCGTCGGGAAACCGGCCGGGAGGTACGCGACGAGCGCGGCGCGGTGCTCGGCCCGGGCCTGGGCGATGGTCTGTTCCAGAAGCGTGATGGTGCCGCTCACTTCGCGTCCCCCTCGTCGTAGAGCCCGAAGTAGCGGGCGGCGGTGTCCATGTCCTTGTCGCCGCGGCCGGACAGGTTCACCAGGATCAGGCCCTCCGGGCCCAGGTCGCGGCCGATCTCCAGGGCGCCGGCCAGCGCGTGCGCGCTCTCGATGGCGGGGATGATGCCCTCGGTGCCGGACAGCAGCCGCAGCGCCTGCATCGCCGCGTCGTCGGTGACGGCGCGGTACTCGGCCCGGCTGGTGTCCTTGAGGTAGGAGTGCTCCGGGCCGACGCCCGGGTAGTCCAGGCCGGCCGAGATCGAGTACGGCTCGGTGATCTGTCCCTCGTCGTCCTGGAGGACGTACGACCGGGAGCCGTGCAGGATGCCGGGCTCGCCGACGGTCAGCGTCGCCGCGTGCTCGCCGGTGGCCACGCCGTGCCCGGCCGGCTCGCAGCCGACCAGCCGCACGGACGTGTCCGGCAGGAAGGCGTGGAACAGGCCCATGGCGTTGGAGCCGCCGCCGACGCAGGCCACCGCGGCGTCGGGCAGCCGTCCGGTGCGCTCCAGCAGCTGGCGCCTGGCCTCCACACCGATCACCCGGTGGAAGTCGCGGACCAGCGTGGGGAACGGGTGCGGGCCGGCCACGGTGCCGAACAGGTAGTGGGTGCGGTCGACGTTGGCGACCCAGTCCCGGAACGCCTCGTTGATCGCGTCCTTCAGGGTGCGGCTGCCGGACTTCACCGCGATCACCTCGGCGCCGAGCATCCGCATCCGCGCCACGTTCAGTGCCTGGCGCTGCGTGTCGATCTCGCCCATGTAGATCGTGCACTCCAGGCCGAACAGGGCGCACGCGGTGGCGGTCGCCACGCCGTGCTGGCCCGCGCCGGTCTCCGCGATCACCCGGGTCTTGCCCATCCGCTTGGTGAGCAGGGTCTGGCCGAGCACGTTGTTGATCTTGTGCGAGCCGGTGTGGTTCAGGTCCTCCCGCTTGAGGAAGACCCGCGCGCCGCCGGCGTGCTCGGCGAACCGCGGCACCTCCGTCAGCGCGCTGGGGCGGCCCGCGTAGTTGACCATCAGGTCGTTGAGCTCGGCGGCGAAGGCCGGGTCGGTCTTCGCCTTCTCGTACTCCGCGGCGACCTCGTCCACGGCGGCGACCAGCGCCTCCGGGATGAACTTGCCGCCGAACGGGCCGAAGTAGCCCTCCGGGGTGGGCACGGAGCCCTCCGGGTCGGGCAGGAAGAAGGTGTGTTCGTCTGGCGTATCGGACATACGTGTCCCCTGGGGGGTGTGGTGGTCGGGCTGACAGCTGCTGCGCGGCTCAGCCGCGGCGCCATCGCCTGCCGTTCACCTGACCCGGCTCGCAGCCGATCACGTACCTCACCCGTCGCCCCAGCACCCGCCGCGCGGGCGCGCGGCAGCCCC
The DNA here is from genome assembly GCF_040702025.1 of Streptomyces sp. NPDC088194. Lineage (NCBI taxonomy): Bacteria > Bacillati > Actinomycetota > Actinomycetes > Kitasatosporales > Streptomycetaceae > Streptomyces > Streptomyces sp. NPDC088194. The sequence continues at coordinate 25,021 of NZ_JBFBIV010000098.1, forward strand.
GGGGTTTGCACCCGGGTGCGAGACGTTGGGCGATGGCCATGCCCCGCAGTCTAGCTGGCCGGGCGGACCTCCCGGGCTCGGCGGTTCCGCCGGTTCCGGGAGGACGGGGCGCCTCGGGGGGTCAGTCCCGCCCGTGCCGCAGGGCGGGGTGCGCACCGGCCGCCACGAGATCGGCGACGGCGGTACGGGGATCGCGCCCCGTGACGAGCGACTCGCCCACCAGCACCGCGTCGGCACCGTCGTGCGCGTAGGCGATGAGGTCGTGCGGGCCCCGCACTCCCGACTCCGCGACCTTGACGATGTGGTCGGGGATCTCGGGCGCGACCCGGGCGAACGTGTCCCGGTCCACCTCGAGCGTCTTGAGGTTGCGCGCGTTGACCCCGATGATCCGGGCACCCGCGTCGACCGCCCGCTCCACCTCCTCCTCGTCGTGCACCTCGACGAGCGGCGTGAGCCCGATGGACTCGGCCCGCTCGACGAGGGAGACGAGGGCGGCCTGGTCGAGCGCGGAGACGATGAGCAGCGCGAGGTCGGCGCCGTAGGCGCGGGCCTCCCACAGCTGGTAGGCGGTGACGATGAAGTCCTTGCGCAGCACGGCCGTGTCGACCTTCGCCCGGACCGCTTCGAGGTCGGCGAGCGACCCGCCGAAGCGGCGCTGCTCGGTGAGCACGCTGATCGCCGCGGCGCCGCCCGCTTCGTAGTCCGCCGCGAGGGCCGCCGGGTCCGCGATCGCGGCCAGCGCGCCCTTGGACGGGCTGGAGCGCTTGACCTCGCAGATCACCTTGACGCCCTCGCCGCGCAGGGCGGCCACGCCGTCGCGGGCGTCGCGCGCCTTGGCCGCACGCTCCTTGAGGTCGTCAAGGGAGACCCGGGCCTGTCGCTCGGCGAGGTCGGCTCGTACTCCGTCGATGATCTCGTCGAGCACACTCACGCGAGAACTCCCCTTCCGGCCGGGTCGAGCAGCGAAATGATCAAGCCAGTGGCGGTTGACCGCCGGCAACCCGATGGTATCGGGCGGTGGCCTCGGTACCCGAATCGTGCCATGTCCGGTCCCACCACCTGGACGAATGCCGTCACGGCCGCCGTGCCGGTCAGGGCGCGAGGGCCGCGCCGAAGGGCAGGTTCCGGACAACCGTGAAGGCGAGGACCAGCGCGCCGATCGCCCAGCGCCACGCCGGCCGCACGTTCGGCTCGAACGGCTTGCCGCGGACCGCGCGCACCACCCAGAGCACCCAGACGACGGCGAGGACGGCGTATCCGGCGACCGCCACCGCGTTGCAGCCGAGCGCGGTGCGGACGTGGCCGTGCACGAGGGCGTAGGCGCCGCGCAGGCCGCCGCAACCGGGGCAGTACACGCCGGTGTAGTACAGCAGCGGGCAGGCCGGGTAGTGCCCGGGCGTGTTCGGGTCGACGCTGCCGACGTAGGCGAAGGCCGCCGCCACGCCGCCGAGCACGCCGAGCGGTACGGCGGCGCGGCGCAGGGCGGCGCGCGGGTCGCGGCCGGTGCCGCCGGGGGACCGCGGGCCGGGGGTGGCCGCGCGGGCGGGAGCCTCGGGGGTGAGGTGGGTCACAGCGCCGATTCTGCCCCGGGACGCACGAAGGCGCAGCGCGCGGAACGAGGTCCGGGCGGCTGCGCCCTGCGAGGTACTACGAGGTACTACGAGGCCCTGCCGGGTCCCGCGGCGGGCGGATCGGCCGTCGAGCCGCCGCCGAACGTGGTGCGGTCCGGCCGCTCCCGCCGGCTCGGCCGCTGATCCGGCTGAGCCGTTCGGCCGGTCGGGCCCGTCGCCGGTTCAGACGCCGGCGTGGGCGCGGGACTCCTCGGTGGAGGAGCTGTCGCTGCTCGCGATCGGCTTGTACGTCTGGCCGAGGCCCATCAGTTTCATGACCCCGCCGACGACGACGCCGAGGGCGGCGATCGCCATGCCCACCCAGAAACCGGCCGTGTTCGCCGCGACCATGAAGCCGCCGGCCACGCAGAAACCGACGAACGCGATGATCACGCCGGTCCAGGCGGCGGGCGTGTGTCCGTGGTCGTGCTGTGCCGCCATGAGTGCTCCCTGCTGAGTCGGGTCGGGGCGTCCTGCGCCTCCCACTTCGTCCCCCATTGTTGCGCGTGCGGGGGGTGGGGTGTGCACCGGGGTCGCGCGCGTCGGCCGCGGGCCGGGCACACCGCCCGAAGCGCGGCCACGGGCAGCCGCCGTCAGCGTGCGGCGGGCTTCTCCGCGTGGCCCGCGGCGGGGTCCTCCGTGGGGTCCTCGCCGCGGTCGAGGGCCTTCCACAGGTCCTCGGGGCGGTCCGGGTCGACCGCGGGGGGCGCGGACGCGCGGGCGGCGCGGATGCCGGGCCGGTCGTAGCGGCTGGACATCGCGGGCCACCGGGAGCCGTGGCGCAGCGCGATCAGCCCGGCGAGGAGGAGCAGCAGCCCGCCCGCGACGGAGACGAACGGCCAGCCGGTGGTGCTGGTGTGCGCGGCGGTGGCGTGGGTGAGGCTGGTCGCGGTCGCGGCGGCGGAGTCCAGGGCGCCGTGGTCGCCGCGCCGGGTGAGCGCGGTGACGGCGGCGCCGAGGCCGCTGAGCGTGAGCAGCGCGGCGACGACGTAGCGGCCGACCCGGCGCACCGCGAAGATCGCCACCAGGGAGGCGAGCCCGACCAGGGCGAGCGCGCCCGGCAGTGCGGTCATCTGGCTGCCGCCCGCGTGCACCGGCATGGCGTGCCCCGCGGAGGAGGCGGTGCCGTGCGCCCAGGTCTTGCCCGCGGCCAGCAGCACCAGGCTCGCGCCGAGGACACCGCAGGCCAGCGCGACGGCGAGGGCCCGGTAGGCGGTGCGGCGGTCGGAGTCGGCACGCCGTACGACACCGGGCCCGGCGGGGTCCGCCGGCTCGGGCCCGGCGTCCGGCGCGGGCTGCTCGGTGGACGTCACGGGTTGCTCAGGCGCGGCCGAAGACGTGTTCACCCTTCCACTATCCCCTGCCCGCGCGGCGCCCCCTCGGCGGGGGGCAGGTCCGGGTGCGGGTCCGGGTACGGCCCGGGGGCGGGTCCTGCCGCGGCACGACGGGAGCGCGGGGGGATCGCGCGTAGGTCATGGGGAGTCCGCGCGTCCGCCACGTGAAGGTAAAGCGGAGATCGCCGCCCGCTTCTTGTTGACGTGTGCCCGTCAGACATAGCGTTCCGCCCGTCCCACTGTTCCCAAAACCGCACAGAAATCCCAGCGTTCACACACGCTCCTCGGTTCCCCCCACCACAGGAGGCAGTCGCTTGCGCTTCACCCTCGGCACCCTCAGCCCGACGTCCGTCCGTACCGGCCTCGCCCTCACCGCAGCGGCGGGGCTCGCCGCATCCGGTCTCGCCCTCGCCTCCTCGGCGCAGGCGGCCCCGGCGGTGCACGGCCTGCGGACGGCCCACTCCTGCGCCACCGCCACGACCGCCGGCCAGATGGCGTGTCAGGCCGTCAAGGTCACCAGCGGGGCGAGCACGCTGGCCAGGTCCAGCGGTGCGGTCAACCCGGCCGCGGCGCCCTCCGGCTTCGGCCCGGACGACCTGCACGCCGCCTACAACCTGCCCACCACCGGCGGTTCCGCCGCGACCGTGGCGATCGTCGACGCGTACGACGACCCCAACGCCGAAGCGGACCTCGCCACCTACCGCTCCACCTACGGCCTGTCGGCGTGCACCACCGCCAACGGCTGCTTCAGCAAGGTCGGCCAGAACGGCAGCGCCTCCTCGCTGCCCAGCGCCGACGCCGGCTGGGCCGAGGAGATCTCACTCGACCTCGACATGGTCAGCGCCACCTGCCCGCAGTGCCACATCCTCCTGGTGGAGGCGAGCAGCGCCTCGATGACCGCGCTGGGCACCTCGGTGAACACCGCGGTGTCGCTGGGCGCGAAGTACGTCTCCAACAGCTACGGCGGCGGGGAGTCCTCGTCCGACTCGTCGTACGACAGCTCGTACTTCGACCACCCGGGTGTGGCGATCACCGTCAGCGCGGGCGACTCCGGCTACGGCGTGGAGTACCCGGCGGGCTCGCAGTACGTCACCTCGGTCGGCGGCACCTCGCTGACCGCCGACTCCTCCGCCCGCGGCTGGAGCGAGTCCGCGTGGAGCGGTTCGGGCTCGGGCTGCTCGGCCTACGACGCGAAGCCGAGCTGGCAGACGGACAGCGGCTGCTCGAAGCGCACGGTGGCCGACGTCTCCGCGGTGGCCGACCCGAGCACCGGTGTGGCGGTCTACGACACCTACGGCGGTGACGGTGGCTGGGAGGTCTTCGGCGGCACGAGCGTGTCCTCGCCGATCATCGCCTCGGTCTACGCGCTCGCCGGGACCCCGTCGTCCGGCTCCACGCCGGCGTCGTTCCCGTACAGCCACACGTCCTCCCTCAACGACGTGACCAGCGGGTCGAACGGCTCCTGCAGCACGTCCTACCTGTGCAGCGGCGCCAGCGGGTACGACGGCCCCACCGGCCTCGGCACCCCGAACGGCCTCACCGCGTTCACCGGCTGAAGCCGAACGGGTCCGCCCGGGCAGCCGGTTGGGCTCGGTTCCCCGCGCCCCTGGGGGGTGCGGCTCTTCCGCGGAAGAGCCGCACGAACC